>JAHFAF010000419.1 GCA_023250715.1 Pseudobdellovibrionaceae bacterium
AAATTGTACGGGCTTGGGCCTTACTGACTTTATCGCAAACAATTGAAAATGAAGGGGAACATAGAAAGCACACAAGGCCAGCAAGAAAACGCCGCACTTCAATCTCCTAAAAGGATAAAATTAAATGAGGGCGCAAGGTAATGAATAGGCTGCAGAGAGTCAATCTCCCAGTCTCTCCCCCAAAAAACGCCCTTTCCATACACCCCCGCTAAACCGTCTTTCAAAAACATAGGAGAAGGCTATGGGCAAATTCCTCATCGCAGGGATGGTTGCGCTATTGGCAATCCCCCCGAGCTTGTTTGCGGCAACTTCCATTCGAAAGCAAATTCAACAATGGAGAGAACAAGGAGTCAGAGAAGGTTGGACGTTCGAAGTGGGCGATAACCCCATGCTACATATTCCGAAGGAGTACCGAACGGGTTACGATCCGATGGTGAATCGGAAGCAGCTCCAAAAGCTCGAGCGTGTTTCGCCCCTTCGTGTTGCCATTCCAAAGAAGTTCGATTGGCGCGAACTCAATGCCGTTAGTCCCATCAAGGATCAGGCTTATCCGCAATATTGCGGAAGCTGTTGGGCCTTTGGTACGGTTGCTGTTGTCGAATCTCTCATCAAGATCGCGACTGGAAAGGACATCGACATCGCGGAACAACAGCTCGTGAGTTGTTCTCCCAATTACGGTACTTGCTCCGGGGGAAATTTCGCATTTGGTTTCTACACAAAAAAAGGAGCCAACCACGAGGAGGATTTCCCTTACATGGCCGACGATGTTTCCTGCAAGTCCACCGCTGCCCAGTTCGAAAAGGTCGATAGTTATGCTTATGTAGGTGAAAGCGGTCGGGGACCTTCTGTCGACGAGATGAAACAGGCCATTTACCAGTATGGCCCCATCGCGGTGACGGTGAGCGCCTCAGGTGCGTGGAGCGCTTATAAGGGCGGAATCTACAACGCCTGTAACTCGAACGGCACGAACCACATCGTGGCACTTGTGGGCTACGACGACGACGATCAGGTGTGGATATTGAAAAACTCCCACGGCACCGTCTGGGGAGAACAAGGCTACATGCGCATCAAATACGTCGGTACGAGCGGCCACAAATGCAACAACGTCGGCGCCGAAGCCATGTTCGCCAGGTTCAAGCCATAGCAATGAGTTTGCTTCGGGCTGCCGCCCTCGCAATTTCAGCTGAATCTGCGAGGGCCGGCCAGGCCCGTGGCAGTCTCATCCGTAACGTTGTATAACCCCTTCATGCCGGTCGATACCGTTCGCCCTAAATCTTGGGTCCCCTACGATCCCAAGCACTGCAAGAGCTGCCAGGCCGGATGCTGCACTCTACCCTTGCGCGTGGATTCGGAAGACCTCTTCCATATGGGGTTCATCAAGATGGACCAGGTGAATGGCCCCTTAAAGCGCATTGCGAAACGACTGCTTAAGCAAGGTATTATTCGTTCGTACAGCACACGTACAAATCTCTTCATGATTCAACGGCACAAGAATAATGACTGCATTTTCCTCGATCAGAACCGGCGCTGCTCCATTTACGAGCGCCGTCCTTTCGTTTGCCGCAGCTTTCCCGAGTACTCGGCCCGCCCTGGCTTCTGCCCTTACCAAAAAAAATAACCCGTGGTAGTTTATCTCCCATCTATGGGAGCACAGTGGAAGCATAAAGGGCGCATCGAAACCTCCGCCAAACGCGGCCAAGTCATTAGTAAGATGGTGAAGGAAATCATCATGGCCACGAAGGGCGGCGATCCCGATCCCAATAATAATACCCGGCTCAAGGCGGCCGTCGAGGCGGCGAAGAAAGCATCCGTCCCGCGCGATAATATCGAACGGGCCATTAAAAAGGGTGCCGGTCTTTTAGATCCCGTCGAGTATGAGCTCGTAACGTTCGAGGGCTTCACGCCTCACAAGGTCCCCCTCATCGTCGAGTGCCTCACTGAAAATCGCAATCGCACCTCTGCCGACATCCGCAATCTTTTCCATAAAGGGGCACTTGGTGTGAGTGGCTCCGTTTCCTATCTATTCACACGTTACGGAATGGTCGTTGCGACCCATCCCGATGCCCGCCAGGATCCTGAGGAGGCCGCGATAGAGGCCGGCGCTCAAGAGGTGGAAAAAACTGACGACGGTATTCAGTTTCTTTGCGAGATGAATGATTTGGCTGGAATGGCGAAAACGCTACAAAATATGGGCTGGCATATCAGTGCCTCGGAATTTGTTTACGTGCCAAAGAGTCCCGTCGAGGACCTCAACGAAACGCAAAAAAAAGAGGTTACCGAGTTTCTCGGCAACCTCGACGATAATGACGATGTTCACCGCATCTATGCGGCGCTAAAATAAATTGAGATATACTCCAGCTAGCCATGAAGAAAAGATTCCTCTATCGAGCAGGTGCCTTCGCTCGCTTCGCCCGTTTTACCTCGTTCGCCGCGGGCCACCCGGCAGCTTTCGTTACCGCACTTGTTGTCATTCTCCTTTGGGCGTTGACCGGGCCCATGTTTCATTTCAGTGATACCTGGCAACTTATCATTAATACCGGAACCACAATCGCTACTTTTCTCATGGTCTTTTTGATTCAAAACACCCAAAATCGAGACGCCCATGCCATCCAATTGAAACTCGATGAACTCATCCGGGCTACGAGAGGGGCTCATACCGCGATGATGGATTTGGAAGAGTTAACCGACTCCGAGCTTGAAAAAATCAAGCGTGCCTACATGGATTTGGCGGAGAAAGGCCGGCAGGGGCTCAGAGAAGGGGTAAGTGACACCGGAACCCCCGAGATCGGACTCGGTGCATTCAGCAAAAAACCAGGCGGCGCTTAACCGCCTGGCTGATACACTCTTTCCCAGATGCGTGCCCGACTGCCACCTACGAGAGCCCTCTCTGTCTATTCCGGCCTTTTTGAATGGGCTCCTTCCAAGGCTCAGCGCAGAATGATTCAGATCCTGGAAGCAGCGATTCGTTGCTATGTCACAATTGGGATAGAGAGCACGACTTACGAAAGCATTGCGAAGCAGGGGAAGATGAGTCGCCCTCTCATCCAGCATTATTTCAAGGATAAGAACGCCATCTTCGAGATGGTGGTGAAGTATATCCGCGTAAATTTTCAAAAAATAGCCGTGGACGCGATCCAAAAGGCGAAGACTCCGGAAGAGCAGCTTCGGCAATACGTCGGATCACTTTTTATCTGGCGAAAGAAATATCCGCTGCACGTGAAAGTTTGGAATTTGGTCTACTACTACGCCGCTGTGAACCCCGATATTCGTCGCTTGCACACGGATCTTGCGACGATGGGACACGATCGCATCACGGAATTACTCGCCGCCGGAGCGGAGGCCGGAGTCTTTGCCAAGGGTGAATTTCGAAAGCGCGCGAAAATAATTCAAACTCTCTATACGGGAGGTCTCATTACGGCGTCGTCCGAGAATCTGTATATCCCTGAGGAAACTTTCAAAGAACATCTTGTCGAGGGCTGCCTCGAAATAGCGATGGGGCATCGGATTAAAACCCAATAGATGAAGGCTCTACTTCTCACCGCGCTGTTTTGTGTATCGGCGCTCGCAGCGACCCTACCGCACTGTCGGCTTCCCTTAATGTGGGCGGGAGAGGTGGTGGTGCCTGGGTACGATCAAAGTTTCCAGCGATCGGAATTCCTGCTGCGGCGAACCAAGGTGGATGGAAAGAGGTTTCACGAAGCTCTCGTCGTCGAGGAATACGATACGGGCGGTGACTACACAACGACAGTGATTCGTCGTGAAGTAAGAAGTGGTTATCCTGCGGGAAGAGAGGGCATCTATGCAAAGGAGCTTAAAGACCTCGAAGAAGATCCCGCGGCAACATTTCTTCATCAGGGGCTTATCCGGCCTATCATGGCTGAAAATCTCAAGTCTTATAAGGATCGGCGGGCCTGGTCGCCGGAATTTCGAAGGTTTCTCGCGCAAGCGGCGGGAGAATATCTAAACGATTCCACTTATGTCGCAGTCACTCACAAAAAGACGGGAAAAATTGCGGGTGGGGTTCGTTTTATTGTTTCT
>JAHFAF010000076.1:0-12923 GCA_023250715.1 Pseudobdellovibrionaceae bacterium
TTTGGGCCTGGGGAAGTATTTCGGACGTAGCCATGTCATCGAAGGAGCAGCGGAGTGGGATATTTATCCTTCACTTGCCCTTCGGTACCGTTATGAATTTCAAAGCGCCATGCCAGCTCTAACCTGGGGACCTCTCATCGGCATTAAAGGGAGAGTCATCAATGCGGGACCACTGGATGGTTCAATTTCCAATCCCGACGAGCTCAAATCCATGTACTGGATGGTGGGTGGAGTGGTCGGGTTTCCGATCTCCCGTTCCCTCTTCTCGGTGGAGTTCCTTTATCTGATCAACCAACAGTCCTTTTTCTTCATCAATGGCGCATTTAATTTTTACTGGTAACGGATGGAGGATTTTCAGTGCTGGCCCGCAGTTGGCTCACCATCCGATTAAACCCTTCCACAAGATCCTGAAACTCGTCACCGTTCCTGAAGCGCAATTTCTCGTCCTTTCCTTCACTAATGGCTTTGATGGTTCGTTTCGTAGCGTAAATTGCGCCGGCAATTCGATGAGAAAAGAAAATGCCGAGAATGAGGACTGCAGCGAGATAAAAAATGAAGGTTCCCGAAACCAATGAAATGAGCACCCGCAGTTCCCGGTAAAGGATATCTTGAATATCCTGCTCCAGCCCCCCGTATTGCACCAAAACGACATAGTTCTCTCTCAAAAAGTAATAGAGAATGGCGCAGGTGGCACAAATTTGGAGGATGCTCCCGATCATCAGGAAGCGAAGAAATCGGAACTGAAAGTGCGGTTCGGGAAAGTAGTTTCGAGTCTTTCTTCGGTCTTGCATCGTTCAATTGTATTACAGGAAAATCGGATTGCCGCTACAATCGTTCCGATTTCGTAACATTTCTATAGCCGCCCTGATCCAGGCGCTCCGCCCAGTCAAGGTAGAGCCGGCAACTCGGCTCCCCAGAAGGAAAGGAGTTTGAGAATAAGTCGCGAAGCTCGTCGCGGCTCAAACGGTTTTCCATCACAGCACTGTAAAGGGCATGTCCGAGAAGCTGCCCCAAAAATTTTGCGACCTTATGATAAAGCAACGCTCGATCCGATCCGCCCGCCCTTCCCCCGATGTGCAGCTGAAACACTTTTCGATCGCGAGAACGGCGAAGGCGCTGCTCCTCCTTCAGATGAGCCAACGCCAAGCGGGCCGCAGCAACGGCTTCTCTCTGGCCTTTGTCCTTGGGCCGAGTGTGGTGCGCCAAGCTTTCTAAGTCTCTTGGGCCGTTGCACTTACGTTTGTGGTTGATCACTTTGGAGCCGAGAAAGCCCAAGGCCTCCACCCAGACCATCGGATAAAAGTCTCTCACCGGATCTTCGAACCAATGTTGAGCGCCACTCATTTTCGCGTGTAGGTAAATCGCCGCAAGCTCAGCCGCGTGGTTTACGCCAAGACTAGAAAGAAAGAGAATGTTTTCTCCGGGAATGAAATAGTTTCCGAATTCTCCTAAGGCCCGTGCGAGAAAGCGAATCTGCCCCGGATTGTAGCGCCCGCTCCTCTGCAAGTGCTCGAGAAATCCGAAATCGAGCGGGCCCTGGATCTGGAAATCCATCCCGCCCTTTACCTCAATGCCCACAAAACGGGCGATTATTTCGCACCACTCCTTTATCTCATCCGCATGATCCACGGTGTCGGGCAATTCTTCCGCGTCCGCCTCTTCCGCTAAGATCTCATTCCATTTGACATGGCTCTGGAGCTTCACCCAAGGTGGTGTGCTCATCACACAATAGGCGTCCGTTTTCATAAGGACCACGTCCACCAATTGTTCGAGGCCCTTGTCGACGAGCTTCCAATAGAAGCGCTCGTTGTTCTGGTGGATAACCACCCATTTTCTTTGAGCCGCTTGCTTGGTGAATTGCCGTTCAAGCTCGGCCGGAAGATGCGCCGTCGCCAGATGTAAGTCCCCCACAAGCACAAAGATCCAAGCATTCGGATCCGAAAGAGAAAGATCCGCTAAGACTTTGGATGCAAACGCATCCCGTTGTTTCAACGTGGGACGTCCCGTTTTTCTAGCCAAGTTAATGCCTACAACAGGCAATTGGTTTTCCCGCGCAAAATCGAAAAGCTCGCGGTAGTTTTCCCAGCGAAAGCCCCATCTCTTGTGGAAAGAGATTACTTTCAGAAATTCTTCCTCTTGAATATTTCCCGCCTGAAACTCCTTGGTCTTGGCATTATCGGTGGCATGAAGCATCTCAAGTGCCAGAATTATTTTGCGGCCGGATTGAGCGGCTAGCGGAGCGCACTCTCTTAAGAGGCGCAGTACGGTCCTTTGTGCCTGTGCTAGGGTGTGGTAGTCTCCGCACAGAACAAGCTCGGCGCGCTGGACAGCTTCCAGAAGTTCTTTCTTTGATGAAATCGACTTGAAATCCTGAAAATCACGGAGATATTCGAGATAATATTTCTTTAGACCGGGGCTTAAGTTCCCGAGAAACGCGCGGGCGTATTGTCGAAGCCGGTGGTACATGCTTCGCTGAATTCGAATGAGTCGAGTACGCGCGTGCATAAGTTGTGAGGAAGACCTAAGGTGAAGAGATGCTTCGTTTAATTCTACCGCAAGTCGTCACAATAGCTGCCATCAATTATCTGTTCTCGACTGCCGCTCTAGGGGCACCTGAGCCGATGTCTCTCGAGCAGGTATTGAAAAGTACTGTCGCACAGAATGGCCAGATTAAAGAATCCCTCCAAGAGGTAGAGGCCGCCCGCGCTCAGCTCGATCAGGCCCACGCAGCGATGTGGCCGAGAGCAAGCGCCACCATTTTGGCGGCGCCCATTTTCGAGGAAACGGGAGATGCTGTTCATTCCAAATCCAATTGGAAACGCTGGGGACCATTCCTTACGGGCGGAGTTCAGGTGGTCCAGCCGATCTACACCTTCGGGCAAATCGGAAGCTACAAAAAGGCGGCGGAAAGCCAAATTACCGCGAAGAACGAACTTGCATCCGTAAAACGCGATGAGATGGTCGCCATGGCGAAGGAGTTTTATTACAGCTACCAAATGGCGAGCGATCTTTCGGATCTCGTCGATGATCTCACGGGCTTTCTCGATGAAGCGGTGACGACCGCCGAAGAGAGCATGAAGAAAAAGAGAAAGGGATCGACTCCAGTAAAGCCCCATGACGTATTTCGGTTGAAGACAGCGCTTGAGGACCTGCGCCAGAAAAAATTGTACGCCGATCAGGGACGACAGACGGCAGAGCGTGCCGTCGCGTGGGTGGCCGGAGTAAATGAAATCAAGATCGCTAAGAAGAGTCTTCGCGCAGAAGCCTTCCAAAAGAAAACGCTGGAAGAATATCTCACTACGGCCAAAGCAAAGCGTCCCGAATTCAAAGCACTCACCGCCGGACAAGAAGCGAGGCTAGCTTTGCGAGACGCCAAGGCGGCCCAGAGTTACCCTGTGTTCTTCGTAGGGGCATTTGGGTCGGCCGGATGGTCCCCCGTACGGCAAAAGCAGGATTCCGTATTCGCAAATGATCCCTTCAATCAGATTCAAGGCGGAGCGGGGTTGGGATTGAGATTCGACTTGGAATTTGCCAGGCATTCTGCCGAAGCGTCGGAACAAGAGGCCGAGGCAATGAAATTGAAAGCGAAGGAAAGTTACGCCGTGCCCGGAATCGAGCTCCAAGTGAGAAAAGCGTTCTGGGAGCTAGAACAGGCGGTCCAAGGAATGGAGGTGGCCGAGAGAAGAAAGGCTTTGGGCAAGAAGTGGTTTGTCCAGAGTGCCATGGGCTGGTCCATCGGGATCACCCCTGCGAAAGATCTTCTGGAGTCGCTGGAAGGGAATGGACTCGCGAAAAAGAATTACGTCGAGACGTTATTTTCGTTGAATATGGCCCTTGCTCATTTGAGCCAAGCGGTGGGCGAGGAAATTACGGGCCTCAAGTACCGGCCTTAGGCTTTCTCTTCCGACGGATTCTTCTTAATAACAACACGACGACAATCGCTCCGCCGCCCGCGGCAATCAACGTTGTCGTGGGAATTCCCTGGACTGCCGGCGCTTCTTCGACTGCCTTCTCGGGCTTACGCCGGATATTCAAGCGCTGAGCGATGATGTCCTTTTGAATCTGCCCCAATTTTTGGGCCCCCGGAAGCGGGCCGTCCCCCTGTTTGGACGCAATATTGAGATCGAACTCAGCATTCGGCTTCAAAGACGAAATCATGTGATCAAATGCCGGGGCAAGGGTCTTATATTTCTCCTCGGAAACGATATAGGTAATTAGGATGGCAAGCTTCGTCGAGCCAGTCGTATTTACGGTCGCGAGATAGCGCGCCCAAAAGCCCGGCAGCTCAGAATTGAATTGCAAAGAATCGATCCAGTTCACGCCGTTGATGTTTCTCTTTCGGGTAAAAGAAACTTTCGACATCAAGGAATTGCCATCCTCATCCTGAATGGGACGGGGCTCTTTCAAATATTTTTCGTAATTTTCTAGTGTGTCCCACTCGCTCGCCATGGTCGCAATCGAAAGAACAACGGATTCCTTCCGATCTGTTTCGACCGAGCTTTGGCAAATCCACACCCCTTGAGAGAGCTCACATTTCCATCCTTCCGGGTGATCGAAGGAAACATAAGCAGTAGTGAGCGCAAAAACCGGAGAACTAAGTAGCAATCCAAGAAGTAGTGAACGCATAGAGATCCTAGATGAGATCCCTCGGGCGAACCCTCGGGATGAATTCGCGGCGCAAGCGCCTCAAATTCATTTTATCATGCTCTTAAGATGCTCGCGTAATTCCTCTACCGTACGGTAGAAAATTTCCCGCTCGTGGAAGGCCCTTTGAACGGGGGTGCCCGGGACGTGGCGGATGAGTATCTTTTCGATTCGTTCGGCAAAAACTTCCGTGTCGCAAAGGCGGCGGTAAATCTGCAAATCCTGCTCACCGCTATCCCCGATAAAAACACAACGCTGGCGGTCGAGACTGCTGATAAGACGGTGAAGCGTCCGCCATTTGTGACCGAACCTGCCATAGCCCAGCCAACGCGGATAAACAGGGCCTTCTGGAAATTTCTGATCGCGAAGAAATTTCAAAAGAAAAGGCGTCAAAGCATAGGGGGTGCTCGTCACATAAACAATCAGCGCCCCCCTCTCTGCGAGCTCCCGATAGAGCTCCGCCATTCCCTCGAGCGCCTCGTATTTGTAGTAATGCCCAAAAAATAACCCACTCAAAATCTGCTTCAATCCCACGGATTCCGCTATTTTGGTGTCTTTGATCGTATCGTCGATGTCGGACACCACCACCCACTGAATTTCATCGTTCAAAAAAAAGACGGGACTACTCAAAACCTCATAATCCCCAAGCCGAATCTTACCGACGAGAGTCTCCACACCGAGGGGTTCCATCCGAAGCCAAGCTTGTTTAGGCGTTTTCCACGGCAATTGCCAAGGGAGCTGAAGGAGTACAAAGCCGCGAGTCTCGGTACTCGCTTCGACAGATCGCAGGGAGTTGGGAGAGACGGCGAGCTGAAACCTTACGCGTTCGAACATCTCCAGATCGGGAAGTCCCTTTAGCAGGCGGTGCAAGAGCCTTCTCGGGCGAAAGCCCAACACTTCTTCTTGCGTCCCATTGTAAACGACGGCTTGCAGGGTCGTGGAGTTTCGGGTCGCGAGCCCCGGAATTCCGATTACCGATTTTTGGGGTCGGTAGAGATCTAAGAATTGAAGCAGTCGAAAAAGCAGCACCTCGAAGGTCTTCACAAAACGCAAGACGCTCCCCCAGATCCGGGGGGAAGGAAGATCGGTCCAGCGCAAACTTCGGATGGCCATAGTTA
The DNA here is from genome assembly GCA_023250715.1 of Pseudobdellovibrionaceae bacterium. Classification (GTDB taxonomy): domain Bacteria; phylum Bdellovibrionota; class FAC87; order UBA2466; family UBA2466; genus JAHFAF01. The sequence continues at coordinate 5,763 of JAHFAF010000076.1, forward strand.
ACCGCTCAAGTTTCCAAGCATTTTTCCGATAACAGGAACGAAGGACCTTTTGCCAAGCAGGCGAACCACGATGGACATGAAGTCTATAATATTGCTGATCTTTAAGCTTCTCATGATCGGCCTATTCCTGGGCCCCTTCTTCTCCCCGGCCCATGCACTCGATGAGCTCTTTGACCTCTACGACTCTCCTCAAGGACTCGCCATGGGAAACGCGTTCTCCGCTGACGCGACGGGCTACGCCGCAAACTACTACAATCCTGCGGGGCTAGCAAAAGGCTCTCTCAAGAATTGGGAGATTACTATCGTCGGAGCCGACGGAATGCTCAGCACTGGCGGCATCGCAAACTTTGCAGGCGCCCAATCCTTCGCCGTCCATCGCATCAACAACGACATTCAGAAAAAAGGCGGTGGTTATTTCTACCAGCGAGCCAACCTAGTGGCAGGAATTCAACGCAAAGGTTTTGGCTTTTCCATTCTGGGTACTTCGGAGCTCGCCGAAAAATCAGACGGCTTTTCGACCGACTTCAAACACACGCAGGATCTTATCCCAACGTTTGGGGGAGCCCTGAACTTAGCGGGAAATCTTTTGAAAATCGGCGTGAGCGTGAAGGGAATTTTACGGCGCGAAGTTAAAGGAACTTACTTCCACGAGGAATTAGCGACGGCAGAACTGATTGACGCGCAATTCAAAGAGGGAGTGGCCATCGGCACCGACCTCGGAATGCTCCTAACCCTTCCCCATCTTTACCTGCCGACCCTAGCGCTCGTCTGCCACGACTTGCTCAACACGGAATTCTTAGCACCCTCGCGGATTTTTACCGACAACGGCCTCGGAAGACCCGGTTCCATTCCTCGAAGTCTGAACGCCGCCGTTTCCCTTCACCGCGATTTTCTCGCGACCTTTTCTTTCGAGTTTAAACATATCGAGCGGACGGATCTCCCCTGGCAAAAAAGAACACATTTCGGAACCCAGATAGAGCTCGGCCGCAGCTGGTATTTCTGGGGCGGGATGAATCAGCTCTATCCCACGGGAGGAATCGGCCTTCGGGTGAAAGGCGGAAACATCGAGATTGGAAGCTACGCCGTGGATATCGGGCCGGGTGATGTGAGAGCGGTCGATCGGAGAATTTCCATGCGCTACACGATTGGATTCTAAAAGATGCGATTAGGATTTCTAATATTCCTGCTTTTCTTCACGACGAGCGCCTGGGCCAAGCTATTGCGCGTGCCCTATCAGGGCATCCGACAGCTTGGAATGGGAAATGCTTTTGTGGCACTCGCCGATGACAGCAATTGCCTTTGGTACAACCCGGCGGGTCTCGCTCGCGTTAGCGGTCCACACTTTAATATGCTCGATCTCCAAATAGGATTCGACTCCATGGACACTTGGGATCGCTTGAAGAATTTCATGTTCAAAGGCGACGTTCAGCACCTACTACGACCCGATACCGAGGCCATTCGCATCGGAACGAAACCTACGTTCACGATGCCCTTTTTCGGATTCAGTGTCTTCGACAACGTTACGAGCTTTACTGACTTCCAAAATCTCCAGTCGCTGGACGCCACCGTGGACATCTACACGGCGAACGATGTAGGCCTAATCGCAGGTATCGCCATTCCTGCAACCAAATATTTTTCCTTCGGATTGTCGGCCCGTGCATTCGAGAGGAACGCCATTGATGCTCACATCACTGCACAGGAGCTTCTTGAAGAGGTGGAGGAAGATCCCTTGTCGTTCATTCAAAGCAGGGAAAATTTCACCAGCGCTGTCTACGATCACATCAGTAAACTTGTCGGCTTTGGCTATGCTGTCGGATACAACGCAGGTTTTCTGGCCACTCTTCCTCTCGGGGCCGACGCGCCAAAGGTCACCTTCGCCGGAGCCGCGGAAGATATCGGCCAAACAACATTCAAGAAAATGGGGAGCCTTCCCACACCAAAAGCCATCCTGCCCTCTTACCATTTAGGGACTTCCGTTTCCTATAAAGTGGACTCTCTTTCCAAAATGAATTTCGCCCTCGATTTCAGAAACGCGACCGAGCACCTTCCATGGCAAAAGAAACTGCACCTAGGTGTGGAGTACCGCCACAAATGGTTCGCTCTACGCACCGGTGTGTACGACGCCTACTTGAGTCTCGGATTTAGCGTAGAGTTTCCACCCCACACGAGAGTTCACTTCGCCACCTATCAGAGCGAGCTCGATGACACAAAACTAGTCACCCGCGGTCAGCGATGGTACGTCATGCAATTCATCGTCGGATTTAACCCGTTCTGATGGAAACTGCGAGCCAAAGCGAAGCAGCCCCATTGGACAGAGCTTCGGTCAACGAGATTGCTTCGTCGCTCTTACGAGCTCCTCGCAACTTCGTCATCCTTCTTCTTTTCTGTCTTCCGGTTTTATCCACTACGCTAGATCCCGTTTGTCGTCGGGTTACCCGCCTCAATGCTTTCCTTCAGGAACTCGAGGTTGGAATGGGTAATGTCCTGGAAATGGGCCCCAACGTGGCTGACTCCGGTGGTGCCCACCTTGGAGTCTATCGAGTAAGGACTCAGGAAGGGTGGATGATCTTAAAGACCCGCTATGAGGAGCGGGACAAGGTCAGCATGGTGATCCAACAGGAACTGGCAAAGAAAGGGCTGGCGCCCCGACTAGTAGGGATCATCCCAGGAACAGAATTGCGAAACTCAGCGGACCGGTTTCACAAAGTGGATAACGAGGCCGTGCCCCATCTGATGGCCCAAGGGGAGCTGATGGAAGAAATTCCCGACGCTTGGAACCCTACACATAGCCCCAATGCCACACCCGCATGGGCTGTAAACTGGAATCTCGAAAAAATCCTGAAGAGGGTGAACTATATCGAGCAGTGTTTGAACGAAATGCACATAAAATTGGCCGATCCGCAAATAGGAATCTCTCGAACCGGGGAAGTTTTTCTGCTCGATATTGACGGCGCTACTTATTCGCGCAGCGGGACCAAGAACCAGCTGGATTGGGTGACAAATACTCTCCTACGGAAGCTGGGACACTTGTCGAATCCTTGAAACCTTATCGTGCTGATTGCACGCACCCTCACATGACATATTCAGGAAAATCGGATGCAATTTCTGGATGAAGAATTCTATTTTCCTCATCATGTTTTTATTCACTTGTTCCACGAGCCAAGCGGGCGTTCAAGTCTCTCGGGGAACCGCGAAGGTGATTGGTGGGGTAATAGGTGGGGTCACCGGTGGAGTTATTGGGCTAATTGTTGGAGGAATTATTGGGGCCTCAAAAGCTTATGAGTCCGGGGCAGTGGGCGGCGCTATAATTGGCGCACCCCTAGGTGGAATTGCCGGCGCTTGGGTGGGCTCTTCTTTGGCGGGGCGTTCCTCCGATTTCGAGGAAGAGGAAGCCAAAATAGTTTTTCAAAGAAGTTTTGCAATGCGAAGTCAAAAGTCAGTCGTACACGAATAACTTCAAATAATCGCCTTCAGGAAATCCCACCGGGTGATCCTCCTCGGATTTGATCTCCGTCTTAAAGCGCACGCGCGGCACTAAGACTCTATCCGCGTTTTCACGAAAGCGCTTGCGGGCAATACGTGAAGTGCAACAGCAGGCGATGAAAAGTCCATGCGGCACCAGGTGGGGCAATAGCGCTCGATAGATATTTTGATAAGCCTTTAATGCCGTTGGCACTTGGGATGTTTGACTCGCCATCGAAGGCGGATCGACGATAATGACGTCGAATTTTTCTGACGGCGAAAGCTTTTGCACCCACTCGAAAATATCTGCCTGCACCCACTTATAGTGTTTATGATCCAGCGCATGATATTTTTTCCCGAACTCCAAAGCCCCTTCAGAAATATCCACATTCCATATTTCGCGCGCCCCAGCTAATTCCGCCGCTAATCCCAGCGTCCCGCTATAGCTAAAAAGATTCAAAACCTTTTTCCCATTCCACCTCTGAAGCGTAATCCATTTTCTCAATCCCCGAAGATCGAGGAATGTACCGCTCTTCTGCCCTGCCCCCACTTCCACGGTAAGATGAAGCTTGCCCTCACGGAAGGGTATTTTTCCCGGCAAATGCCCACGCAAAACTCGAACGGAAGGGGCAGAGGCTTCCACCTTGCGCTTCACCGGCAATTTCCAAATGAGGTTTTTGAGAGAGAGCCTGCGCACTAGGGCCGAGCCAAGATAGCGCCCCAAGGGATCTACGGAAGTAGAATAGGTCTGCAATACGGCCGTATCCCCGTAAACGTCGATCACAACCCCGGGAAAGCCGTCATTTTCGCCATGAAGATAGCGAATGGCTTCCGTATAAAGCTTTACGTTGTCTCTTTTTTTGATCACTTTTTCTAGTTGGGTATGAATCCAAGCGATATCCGGCGGGCGACTCCCGCGTTTTAAGACACGGATTCCGATGAGCCCGTTCTTTTCCAGAATGCCGTACCCTAGGACCTCATTTTCGGCGTCAAATAATTTGAGCCACTGCCCTTGCTCGAAGACTTCGGCGGCGGAGGAAAGATTATCGCGATAGATCCAAGGGTGGCCGGAAAGAACCACATTCGACGCAACTTTGCTAAGCTGGTAGCGCGCCGGGGAGAGCGTTTTAACTTTCACAGACTTATGTCCCAGCTCTCGAGCGTGTAGTAATCGTCGAAGTAACTTTGAAATCCGGAGAGATCCATCGTCCCTAAAAGAGCACTTAGGCTAAAGAAACTCAAGAGCGCTTCCCAATTGGAGAGCCACTCAGGAATAAACTTGGGTGGCTGAACCATACCGTGCACTCTCAGCCACGCTATGGTTCCAACATCCTCGAGCGCCATTCTCCCGCAGAGAAGACTCTCGACGAGCAAACGATTTTGATTTTTAGCGGCAAAACGCAGGAAATTGTAAACGCCAAGCAGGCCAGCGAGGTAAACCGTGTCTTTCGTAAAGGGCCCGCCTCCACTGAGCTTGGCACCTCGGAAAACTCGTTGAGTAGCATAGAAGGCCTCAAGAGGGCTATCGGCACGTTCTTTATACCATCGGTAGAGCTGCATGAAGTCCCCACCCTGCTCGACGATATGACTCGCCTCCATGCGATGACAAAGGGAAAGAAATCTCGGCTGAGACATCGTATGTCCGTACACTTCGAAAAATACCGCAAGCCCCTCTTGGGTCATGGTCGTGCGCGGACCGCCCGCGGAAAGAAAGTCACAATTTTCTTGGAGGCCGCCATTATGGGCGGTTAAGCAATGCGACTCTATTTCATGGTTCCAAAGGGCCGTGAGTTCTAAGTCCGCAAAGCGCGCATCTTTTCTCACCCTTACCCTGTTCATCCCGGCAACGACCTTGGCCACGATTTGATCGGTAATCTCCACTCGCACAGGAATGGGAGGAACCCGGCTCTTCAACTTTTCCTCGAGACTCAGAGCGAACTCTTCAGTCGTACGACGGACCATCGACTCACCGATGTCGTTGAGATTACAAACCGACATGCGCGTGGAGATCGCATTTGCCAAATCCAAATTGGAAGTTTGACCATTAAAAAATCTTGTTTGAGAATTACCGTAGAGCTTCGTCGAGAGCTCATAGAAACGATCGGTCTCCAAGGAAAGAAGAAGCTCGCACCCATCGATAAAAGACTCTTGAGTTCGGACTAACCAATGCCTAACCGGGTGATCGCCCGATAATTTTGGGCCCAGTGCCTTTAACACCTCCACGCACTCACCGATGGCCTTCTTATCAACGGTATAGGTGGGCTTAGGCACCGCCCCTTCCTTCTTCGCGAAGAACTCCTGGGCTACTTCCGGTTTCCAGGCGAGCGCGGAAAGAATTTTCGTTTTCTTGGAGCAGAATTTGAAAACCTCACTGGCCTCTTTCAGAAGATTGACCAGCTGGGTCTTGGATTGGGTTTTTGCCATGGGGTTTTTGTTTATCGCCGTACTACTCGGCCGGGGAAAGTCGGCTTGGTGTGGCCCATATAACGACCCCGCAAGCGGCTAATACCCGCAATTCTTCTCTCCGCCACACGGTCGGCGCAGCGGTACTCTGGAAGATTTTCTTTCGCGGAGTCCTGCAGAATTGTCTTCATGACGTAGTAAATATTTCGAATCATGCGATTCGCTCGAAGCTCATCATACCCTTCAAATTCGATGGAGACGTTCATCAGCCCACCAGCATTAATAGCGTAATCCGGTGCGTAGAGGATCTTTCTCCGGAAGAGCTCGTCTCCGGCTTCGGGGTTTGCCAGTTGATTATTGGCGCTGCCGGCTACAATTTTACACTTTAATCGCGGAATGGTCTTCTCATTCAAAACAGCTCCCAAAGCGGAGGGGCAAAAAATATCCGCATCCGTCTCATAAATGTCGTCCGTATTCACCACCGTGACATTCTCGAGATCGGTCAAAGAGTCGCAACGCGCGCGATCGATATCGCAGACATACACACGCATTCCGTGCCGACTGAAAAGGTGAACCAGGTGGGCGCCCACGTGACCGGCTCCCTGAACTGCAACTCCGAGCCCCCTTAAGTCATCCCGTCCAAGCTTTCTCTCAATGCACGCTCGCAATCCCTCGAGCACGCCCTTCGCTGTCCAAGGTGAGGGATCGCCCGAGCCACCGTGAGTCTCGGCGACCCCTACGACATTCGAGGTTTCCATGAAGATGTACTCCATGTCGTTCACGTCGGTGCCGACATCCTCGGCGGTAATGTAACGGCCATTCAAAGACTCGATGAAGGTCCCGAAACAACGAAAGAGGGCCTCGGATTTCTCCGCCTTCGGATCCGCGATGATGACCGCCTTTCCTCCGCCGAGGTTCAAGCCCGCAACCGCGGCCTTGTAGGTCATGCCGCGGGAAAGTCGAAGTGCATCCTCTAACGCCAAGTCCGCATTCTCGTAATTCCACATACGGACGCCACCAAGGGCTGGTCCCAACTGTGTGTTGTGGATGGCTATGATGCATTTAAGACCGATCCCAGGGTCGTTAAAGAAAACGACCTCTTCATGATCTCCCGAAAACAAAGTCTCAATCTTAGACATAGGTGGTACTCCCTGAGCCGCTAACTTTACCAAGTGCAGCAAAGCCCTTCAAGTTCTTGAAGTGCGGCCCGCCATTCAATAGACTTGCCGGAATGTCGGAACCCCGAAAGCCCCTCTTTACCTCAGAAGACACCGCTCAAATTCGCCGGGAGAGCCC
>JAHFAF010000076.1:12933-14198 GCA_023250715.1 Pseudobdellovibrionaceae bacterium
AAGTTTGGACCATGCGGCAATATGCCGGGTTCGGGGACGCAGCCGCTTCGAACGCCCGTTACAAATACCTGCTTTCTCAAGGAACGACAGGCTTGAGCATCGCCTTCGATCTGCCCACGCAAATGGGGTACGACTCCGATCATGCGCTGGCCAACGGCGAAGTCGGTCGGGTGGGAGTGGCCATTAGCTCTCTCGACGATATGGAGGTCGTCCTAAAAGACCTTCCCCTCGATCAGATCAGCACCTCGATGACGATCAATGCAACAGCCTCGATTCTTCTTTCGCTTTATCTTGCTGTTGCCGATCGCAAGCAGATCCCCCGCGCCAAGGTTCGGGGGACGATTCAAAATGATGTTCTGAAGGAATATATCGCCCGCGGCACGTTCATCTTTCCCCCGAAGCCGAGCCTCAAAATCACTTCCGACATCTTTGAATTTTGCAAAAACGAGTTACCTGAGTGGAATACCATTTCCATCAGCGGCTACCACATTAGAGAAGCAGGAAGTACGGCCGTTCAGGAAGTCGCCTTTACCTTAGCGAACGGCCTCACCTACGTTGAAGCGGCCTTGAAAAGAGGCCTAAGAATCGATGATTTTGCTCCTCGCCTCTCCTTTTTCTTCAACGTCCACAATGATTTCTTTGAGGAGATTGCTAAGTTTCGGGCGGCGCGACAGCTCTGGGCGAAATTGGTTCAAGAGAGATTTCATCCGAAGGATCCTAAATCCGCAATGCTGCGCTTTCACGCGCAAACCGCCGGCAGCACCCTAATCGCAAACCAAGTCGATACGAATGTCGTGCGTGTGACCCTCCAGGCGCTCGCGGCAGTTTTAGGGGGAGCTCAATCCATTCACACGAACTCTCGCGACGAAGCTCTAGGTCTCCCGACGGAAGATGCAGCGACTCTGGCCCTACGCACGCAGCAAGTTCTCGCTTATGAGTCGGGAGTTGCACGCCTTGTGGATCCAGTCGGTGGGAGTTTCACGATTGAAACTCTAACCGAAGAAATCGAGCGTGAAGCTAGAAAGCTCATCGAATCCATCGATGTGAAAGGGGGAGTAGTCGCGTGCATCGAGGAAGGCTGGCAGCAGGGACTCATTCAGGAAGCTGCCTACGAATACCAGCTTGCAATTGAGACAAAAAGCCAAGTGGTGGTGGGCTTGAATCAATTCACGGAAGGAAACCCGGTCGCTCCGCCCGTATTGAGAATCGACCCCCGGATTGAAAAGGAACAGGTAGCTAGATTGAAACAATTTAGAAGCAGCCGG
>JAHFAF010000077.1 GCA_023250715.1 Pseudobdellovibrionaceae bacterium
GGCGCACGATGAGCTCGATGTGCTTATCGTTAATGCGCACACCTTGCAGACGATAGACTTCCTGCACTTCATCCACGAGATACTTGGCCAAAGCCTTTTCACCCATTACGCGCAAGATATCGTGCGGGTTTGCGGCTCCGTCCATGAGCGCCTCTCCGGCTCTCACTTGATCGTTGTCGCGTACGCTGATGTGCTTGCCCTTTGGAATTAAGTATTCTTTGGGATCTCCGTGCTCGGGCGTTACCACTACTTTACGCTTACCTTTGGAGTCCTTACCGAAGGAGACGACACCATCGATTTCGGAAATCGCGGCCACTTCCTTGGGCTTTCTGGCTTCAAAGAGCTCGGCCACACGCGGAAGACCTCCGGTGATGTCTTTGGTCTTCGTAGTTTCCCGAGGAATTTTCGCGATTGCGTCGCCAGGGAAGATTTCATCCCCGTCGAAAATCGTGATATTCGCGCCTACGGGCAGCTGATAGGTGGCTTTCGCCGCCTTATCCGTTCCTAAGATTACGATACGGGGTCTTAGGTCCGTATCCCGCGAGTCGATAATGACTCTTCGGCTCAATCCCGTTACTTCGTCTACCTGTTCGGACAGCGACATACCTTCCGTAATATCCACGAAAGAGATCTTACCGGCAGTCTCCGTGAGCACCGGGACCGTATAAGGATCCCAGGTCGCAACAACTTGGCCTTTGGCGACCTTGGTCCCGTCCTGGACATTCAACTTCGCTCCGTACACGAGCTGATACCGTTCACGTTCCCGGCCTGTCTCATCGAGCACAGCCAATTCTCCGTTTCGGTTCATCACTGTAAACGTATTGTGACGGTCCTTTACGAGGTTCGCCCGGAACAACTTAATCGTTCCTTCGTGGCGGACTTCGAGCGAGCTTTGCTCCGCGCGCCGCGTAGCCGTGCCACCTACGTGGAAGGTACGCATTGTCAGCTGTGTTCCCGGTTCACCGATGGATTGGGCGGCAATAATTCCTACCGCTTCACCGATGTTTACAAGATGCCCGCGAGAAAGGTCGCGGCCATAGCAAAGAGCGCAGATACCGACATTCACCTTACAGGTCAGACCCGATCGGATGGATACCTTTTCGATACCCGCCTCTTCGATAATCTGCATTTTCTTCTCGTCGATTTCCTCATTCGCTTTGAGAAGAACATCTCCCGTATAAGGATCCTTGATGTCATCTAGTGCTACGCGACCCAAAATACGATCGCCGATGGCTTCGATAATTTCGCCGCCCTCGACAAGCGCCATAATATCGATCCCGTCCGTTGTCCCACAATCTACGTGAGTGACGACGATATCCTGCGCGACGTCCACCAGGCGGCGAGTAAGGTACCCTGAATGTGCCGTCTTGAGAGCGGTATCGGCCAACCCTTTACGAGCTCCATGGGTCGAAATGAAGTACTGAAGCGCATCCAACCCTTCACGGAAGTTCGCCGTGATCGGAGTTTCGATGATTTCACCAGAAGGACGGGCCATAAGACCGCGCATTCCGGCGAGCTGCTTAATTTGGGCGGCAGAACCTCTCGCGCCCGAGTCGGCCATCATGTAAATGGCGTTCAAGGACGGGATGGGTGTTTTCTTTCCGGCTTTGTCAGTAACGTAATCGACGGACAATTCGGCCATCATCTCTTCGGCGACCTGTTCGGTGACCTGGGCCCAGATGTCGATGACCTTGTTGTAGCGCTCACCGTCGGTGATGAGACCTTCGGTGTACTGGTTCTGGATTTCCTGAACTTCCGTGTACGCTTTATCGAGCATCTCCGCCTTTTTGCGCGGAATCTTCATGTCCTGCATACAAATACTGATGCCGGCTTTGGTGGCGTACTCGAATCCGAGGCTACGTAGACGGTCCGCGAGCATGACGGTGCGCTTGTTACCGGCGGAGCGGTAGCAAAGGTCCATGAGCTCGGCGAGAGCACGCTTGTCGAGCACTCGGTTGTATTCATCGAACGGAATTTCGGGCGGGACGATCTCGCGCAAGATTAAGCGTCCTGGAGTCGTCTCATACTTCTTCTTGTTTACCCGGCAGTGAATCTTCGCGTGGAGATCGATCTCTCCAATATTGTACGCGTAGATAGTTTCCACTGGGTTTGCGAAAGTTTTCCCCTCACCCCGAGAAGCGACACGCTGTTGGGTCATGTAGTAAATGCCAAGTACGATATCCTGGGTTGGATCGATGATTGGCTTCCCGTACGCGGGCGAGAGGATGTTGTTAGTCGACATCATCAGCACCCGTGCTTCGAGCTGGGCTTCTACGCTGAGCGGAACGTGGACGGCCATCTGGTCACCGTCGAAGTCTGCATTGAACGTCGAGCAAACCAAGGGATGAAGCTGAATCGCCTTACCTTCGATGAGAACAGGTTCGAAAGCCTGAATTCCCAATCGGTGCAATGTAGGAGCGCGGTTCAGGAGCACAGGGTGCTCTTTCACTACTTCATCTAAAATATCCCAAACTTCTTCTTTTCCTTCTCCACCATCTTCTTCGCGGACTTGATGGTGGTGACGTAACCGCGCTCTTCGAGCTTGTTGAAGATGAACGGCTTGAATAGTTCGAGCGCCATCTTTTTAGGGAGGCCGCATTGGTGGAGCTTAAGCTCCGGACCTACCACGATTACGGAACGGCCGGAATAGTCGACGCGTTTTCCTAATAAGTTCTGACGGAAGCGACCTTGCTTACCCTTCAGCATGTCGGAGAGGGAACGCAAGGGGCGTTTGTTGGGGCCCGTGAACGTACGGCCCCGGCGTCCGTTGTCGAACAAAGCATCTACCGCCTCTTGAAGCATGCGCTTTTCGTTACGGATAATGATTTCCGGCGCATTGAGCTCTTGGAGCCGCTTCAGGCGGTTATTACGATTGATGACTCGACGATAAAGATCGTTCAAGTCAGAGGTCGCGAAACGGCCTCCATCCAACGGGACTAAAGGACGTAGATCGGGGGGGATAACAGGAATCACTTCCAGCATCATCCATTCCGCGCGATTGCTGGATGTTTTAAAAGCCTCGACAACCTTTAAGCGTTTGGACAAAGCCTTTTGAACGGTCTCGCTAGAGGTCTTGGCAAGTGCAATGCGCAAATCACGCGCAAGCGCATCTGGATCGATCTCTTTCAACATGTCGCGGACGGCTTCGGCGCCCATAGCGGCCTTGAAATCGCCTTTCCATTCCTTTTTTGCGGCCGAAAACTCATCTTCGGAAAGAACATCCCCTTTAGAGAGATCCGACTTTCCGGGGTCGGTCACTGCATAGGCTTCACAATAAAGAACTCGCTCTAAGTTCTTCAAACTAATGTCGAGAACGGCGCCGATACGACTCGGCAGCGACCTCAAGAACCAGATGTGCGCAACGGGCGTGGCTAATTCAATATGGCCAAGACGTTCCCGTCGGACCTTGGATTGAATGACTTCCACACCGCATTTTTCGCAGACCACTCCGCGATGCTTCATCCGCTTGTACTTACCGCAGTTACACTCGTAATCCTTAACGGGCCCGAAGATCTTCGCACAAAAGAGACCATCCCGTTCTGGTTTAAAGGTACGGTAGTTGATGGTTTCCGGCTTCTTTACTTCCCCGTAAGACCAAGATCGGATCTTCTCCGGGCTCGCAAGACTGATCTTTACCGCCTTAAAAGAAAGGGGGTCTTTCGGCTTATCAAAGAAATTTAAGAGGTCTTTCATAGGGCTCCATCTTCAATGAGCTCGACATCTAAGGACAAGCTTTGAAGTTCTTTGACTAGAACGTTAAAGGATTCTGGTAATCCTGGCTCAAGCACATTCTCCCCTTTGACAATCGTCTCGAACATTCGGGTCCTTCCCGCCACGTCGTCCGATTTCACGGTGAGTAGCTCTTGGAGACAGTAGGCGGCGCCGTACGCTTCAAGCGCCCACACTTCCATCTCTCCCAATCTCTGTCCTCCGAACTGCGCTTTACCGCCGAGAGGCTGCTGCGTGACCAAGCTGTAGGGCCCGATGCTACGAGCATGAATCTTCTCGTCGACTAAGTGATGCAGCTTCAAGACGTACATCACACCGACGGTGACATCGTGCTTGAAAGGCTCTCCGGTGCGGCCATCGAACAAAATCTGCTGGCCGTTCTCGGAAACACCAACCGCTGTCAGCGCTTCGCTAATCTCTTTCTCCGTCGTGGAGTCGAACACCGGACTTGCGATGGGCATGCCGCGCTTCAAAGCTTTGGCTACCTTCTTCAATCCTGTGTCATCGAGATCGTCGATGGCTTTCTGCACAACCTTAGTCGTGAAGAACTTCTTAAGGAGGTTCTTCAAATTGGTTTGGTTCGCCGCATTCCACTTTTCCAGCGCTTCGTTTACACGAAGACCGAACTCGTGGGCTGCACGGCCCAAGTGTGATTCCAAGATCTGCCCTACGTTCATACGAGAGGGTACGCCCAGCGGGTTTAATACGACCTGAACCGGGGTGCCGTTCTCCATGTAAGGCATGTCTTCCATGGGAAGTGACCGCGAGATAACGCCCTTGTTACCATGGCGCCCGGCCATCTTATCGCCCACCGCTACGCGGCGCTTAATGGCGACATAAACCTTCACCATCTTGATGACTCCCGGCGGGAGCTCATCGCCTTTTTTCAATTTCTTAATCTTCTCTTCGAAGATGTTCTTGATCCCCTCGATTTGAGCGTCGACCCCTTGCAGAATTTGCCCGATCTGAGCCTCAGCGCCCGTCTCCAAAGGAATGTGACGAATAAGATCGAAAGGAATCGTATCCAACTGTTCCTGGGTGATGGCATCGCCTTTTTTAAGGATCTGGTTCTCACCCGTGGAATCTAGAAGCTTTCCGGTCGTCGTCTGATTGACGATGAACTTGGCGAGCTTCTTCTTCGTCGCTTCCTGAATGATGCGCACTTCCGTGCGCTCATCTTTGCGGAAACGATTTTCTTCGTCCTCTACGATGCGGGCCGTTCTCTCGTCCTTGTCCGCTCCTTCACGGGAGAAGACTTGGGCGCCGATGACGGTACCGACGATTCCAGGAGAAACGCGAAGTGAGGTATCCTTCACGTCGCCGGCTTTCTCACCGAAGATGGCTCTTAAGAGTTTTTCTTCGGGGGAGAGCTGAGTTTCACCTTTCGGAGTGATTTTACCGACGAGAATATCGCCAGGTTTCACATCCGCGCCAATGCGCACGATTCCGGAAGAATCAAGGTTCAGAAGTTGTTCTTCACTCACGTTCGGAATGTCGCGAGTGACTTCTTCCTTACCCAGCTTGGTATCCCGGGCGACGCATTCAAATTCTTCGATATGAATCGATGTGAAAGTGTCCTTGTGGACGAGCTCTTCACTGATCAAGATCGAGTCTTCGAAGTTGTAGCCTCCCCAAGGCATGAACGCGACGACGATGTTTTGGCCTAACGCCAGTTCGCCCATGTCCGTGCCAGGACCATCCGCGAGCACCTGATTCTTCTCCACCCGTTCGCCGATCTCGACGATGGGCTTTTGGTTGATGCAGGTGTTCTGATTGGAACGACGGTATTTAATGAGATTATAAATATCGACGCCAGGACCGGTGCTATTTTTGGCCGTCTCTTCGGTACGAACGACGATACGGGTCGCATCTACGAAATCGACGATTCCGGAATTACGAGCGACACAGGTTACACCCGAGTCGCGCGCCACGAGCTTCTCCATGCCCGTGCCCACGAGGGGCGCGTGCGTGCGAAGCAAAGGCACCGCTTGCCGTTGCATGTTCGAGCCCATCAAAGCGCGGTTCGCATCATCGTTCTCAAGGAACGGGATGAGCGAAGCTGCGATGGACACGAGTTGGTTCGGCGAAACGTCCATGAGATCGATCTCTTCACGTCGGGCGAGAACGGTCTCTCCCTGACGACGAGCGGGAACGAAGTCGGGCTCGATGCGGCCGTCTTTGAGCGGCGTCGTGGCCTGACCAATCGTGTGGTTCTCTTCTTCAAGAGCCGAGAAAAACACGATCTCGTCCGAGATCTTTCCATCCACAATCTTTCGATAGGGAGTCTCGATAAATCCGTAGTCGTTGACTCGACCGAAGGTCGAGAGCGACGAAATCAAACCAATGTTCGGACCTTCTGGAGTCTCAATCGGGCAAATTCGGCCGTAATGGGTGGCGTGAACGTCACGCACTTCGAAACCGGCTCTTTCCCGAGTCAAACCACCGGGTCCCAAGGCGCTCAAGCGGCGCTTATGCGTCACTTCGGACAAGGGGTTGGTTTGATCCATGAACTGAGACAATTGGGATGACCCGAAAAACTCTTTCACGACCGCCGAAACCGGCTTCGCGTTAATGAGGTCATGGGGCATCAGTGTCTCGACATCCTGTAAGCTCATACGCTCACGGATAGCTCTTTCCATACGGACCAAGCCGATGCGGAATTGGTTCTCAAGGAGCTCGCCCACCGCGCGAACGCGGCGATTTCCGAGATGATCGATATCGTCGATTTGTCCCTTACCGTTCTTAAGATCGATGAGGTACTTCACGACGGCGAGGATGTCCTCTTTCGTCAAAGTTGTGTTGGTGAGCTCGGTGCTGAACCCGAACTTATGATTGATCTTAAGGCGGCCGACCCGCGAAAGATCGTACTTAGTAGCATCGAAGAATAAGCCACCAAATAAGGTCTGTGCGGTCTCGAGCGTTGGCGGATCTCCTGGGCGTAACCGACGATAAATCTCGATGAGCGCTTCTTCCTTGGAGTTCACCTTGTCTTGCAACAACGTGTCCCGAAGGTAAGTGCCGACGTTAATGCGGTCGCTATAGAGAATCTTGAAATCAGTGACCTTGCGATCTATCAAGCGATCCATCTTCTCATCGGTAACTTCTTCGTTACATTCGAGAAGAACTTCACCTGTCTCTAAATCTACAACGTCTTGAGCACAGATCTTTCCCATCATCTGTTCGCGTTCCATTGGGAATCGCTTGATCTTCGCTTCTTCAATTCGCTTCAGAGTGGCCGCGGTGAACTTCTTGTTCTTTTCGACGACAACTTTGCCGTCTTCGTCTACCCAGTCATAGTTCGCGCGCTGTCCGGAATAGAGATGGGCGTCGAAGTTCAAGAAAAACTTTCCGCCTTTTCCCAACGAAATCGTCTCGTGTTCATAGAAATATTGGAGAAGCTCCTCGACGGAGTAGCCCAAAGCTTTCAAAAGAACGGTGACATGAAGCTTTCTGCGCCGGTCGATGCGGACATAAAGAATGTCTTTATGGTCGAATTCGAAATCGAGCCAAGAGCCACGGTAAGGGATGACACGAGCAGAATAGAGGAGCTTTCCGCTGGCGTGCGAAGCGCCCTTATCGTGGTCGAAGAACACACCGGGTGAACGGTGTAACTGACTCACGACTACGCGCTCGGTGCCATTAATAATGAAGCTTCCGCGTTCGGTCATGAGCGGAATTTCACCTAAGTAAACTTCCTGCTCTTTGACGTCTTTAATGTTGCGAGTTTGCGCTTGTTCATCCACCTCGAAAACTTCGAGGCGAACCGTTACCTTAAGAGGAGCGGCAAAGCTCATCCCTCGGCTACGGCACTCGTCCACGTCATACTTCGGCTGTTCTAAAGCGTAGGAGTCAAACTCCAGGCTCGCTGTGTTATTGAAGTCGTGGATGGGAAATACCGACTTAAAGACACCCTGTAGACCGAGACTCTCCCGCTTGTCGGAAGCAGCATCTGCCTGCAAGAACTTTTCGTAGGATTTCTTCTGAACCTCAATGAGATCCGGGATCTCGAGTAAGGGGTTAAACTTACCGAACTCCTTCCGAAAGCGTTTTGCTTCCAGAAAGCGCGGAGAGGTGTTCATTATAGGTACCTCGTCGGTTCTATAGACTGACTGGTTTTTAGTTTTAAAGACAAAAGCAAATTCAAAGCCTCGGGGGACCTAAGTTTACTTAAGTTCCACCTTGGCGCCGACCGCTTCAAGCTTCTTCTTAATCTCTTCAGCTTCCTTCTTGGTCACGCCCTCTTTCAGTAACTTGGGCGCACCTTCGACGAGATCTTTAGCTTCTTTAAGGCCTAGCGTCGTAAATCCACGAATTTCTTTAATGACCTGGACCTTCTGGGCTCCCCCATCGGTCAACATAATGTCAAAGGCGGTCTTCTCTTCCACCGGGGCGGCCGCTGCTGCAGCTCCACCGCCAGCCATACCAACCGCCACTGGGGCAGCGGCACTGACGCCGTAACGGGTCTCAAACTTCTTAATAAATTCCGATATCGCCAAAAGATTCGCGTTATCAAAATATTCAAAAACTTGTTCTTCTGAAACGGGCATGATTCTCACTCCTCCTTAAATAAACCTAAAAGACTAAGCGCCTTCTTTTTCTTTTTTCTGTCTCAACGCCTCGAGTGCATAACCCAAACGATTGGGCGCATCTTTGAGCGCGTACAGGAACTTCGTGGGGCTGGACTTAAGCGCCCACAAAAAGGAAACCAAGAGTTCATTTCTACCGGGAAGCTTCGAAAGCGCTGTTATCTGCGCCGCCGACATCACCTGACCAAGAGCGGCTCCGCCCTTTAGTTTTAGCTTTACGTCTTCTTTCCCGGCCCACTCCATGATGGCCTTAGCGGCAACCACTGGATCTCCGGCGCTATAAGCGACAAGAGTGGGACCCTCAAAAACTTTAGAGACATCCTTATAAGGAGTGCTCTCAAACGCGCGCTTCGCGAGCGTGTTTTTTATTACCTTCACGTACACGTTCTTTTTGCGAAGGCTCAACCGAAACGCGGTCATCTTTTCCACATCGAGCTTCTCAAAGGACATCACTGCAAAAGCCTGCGCTCCACTGATTCCCTGATTAAGATCCGCAACAAAGGCTTCTTTTTGTGCCCGATTCAAGACGAACTCCTCGGAAGTAAACGGCTATTTAAAGCTCTTCAATTTTGTTTAGTCAACAGCAATTTGGACAATAAATTGCATGCTTACAACGCCTGCGCCGCATTCACTAATGCGCTGTGATCCAAGATAAGACTGGGACCCATTGTGGGCGATATCGCGACCTTTCGGACGTAGACCCCTTTTGAAGTGGCCGGCTTAGCCTTCAAAATATGGTCAAATAACGTCATGAAGTTGTCCTTTAACTTCGCGGCTCCAAAAGACTTTTTGCCGATGAGCGTGTGGATAATACCTTCCTTTTCCACTTTGAACTCAACCTTTCCGAGCTTCTGCTCCTTCACGGCTTTTCCAATTTCACCAGTCACTGTGCCGGTCTTTTTATTCGGCATGAGCCCCTTGGGGCCCAAAACCTTTGCGACCTTGGTGAGATCTTTCAAAACTTCCGGCGTGGTCAATACACGATCGAACTCCATCCATCCGCCCGCGATCTTCTCAATGAGATCGTCATTACCGACAAAATCGGCACCCGCGTCGCGCGCCTCTTTCTCCGCATCTCCACGGACAATTGCGACGACCCGAATGGCCTTGCCGATTCCATGAGGTAATACCGCAGCACCTCGGACCATTTGATCCGACTGCTTGGGATCGACGCCCAGGCGGATGGCAATTTCCACCGATTCGTCGAACTTTCGATTCTGAAAGGTGTCCAAGACACCGAGCGCTTCATCGAGAGTGTAACGTTTAGTCCGCTCCACTTTGGCGGCATTCGCTTTATAAATTTTTCCGGCCATCACTTACTCCTAAACTAAAAAATTAACCCGGGCTAGTCCGCTTCGCTAGACCAGCCCCAGGATGCTTAACCGACCACATCCAGGCCCATGCTGCGGGCGGTTCCCATGACTTGAGTCAATGCGGAATCTAAATCGACGGTATTCAAGTCGGGAAGTTTTGTTTTTGCGATTTCAGCGCATTGGGCCTTGGTCACGGTGCCGACTTTATTTTTATTCGGAATGCCGGAGCCCTTCACGATGCCGGCCGCTTGTTTTAACAAAACCGAAACAGGTGGCGTCTTCGTGATAAACGTGAAAGAGCGATCTTGAAAGATACTGATGACGACAGGAATGATCATTCCGTTCGCCTGCTGTGTTCTTGCGTTGAACGCCTTACAGAACTCCATAATGTTCACGCCATGCTGGCCCAGGGCGGGGCCTACGGGGGGCGACGGGTTCGCTTTTCCTCCAGGAATCTGGAGCTTCACCATTGCGGTCAGTTTTTTCATAACTCACTCCCTACTAATTCTTTTCAACTTGCACGAAATCGAGTTCCACCGGGGTGGAGCGACCGAAAATGCTGACGAGC
Source organism: Pseudobdellovibrionaceae bacterium (assembly GCA_023250715.1). Lineage (GTDB taxonomy): Bacteria > Bdellovibrionota > FAC87 > UBA2466 > UBA2466 > JAHFAF01. The sequence continues at coordinate 10,197 of JAHFAF010000077.1, forward strand.
ACTCGCAGTTTTCCTTTGTCCGGCTTCACTTCCTCGACGACACCATTGAAGTTTACGAACGGGCCGTCCACTACGCGAACGCTTTCGCCCTCTTCAAACTGTACCTTGGGACGGGGTTTCAGTGTCCCCTCCGCCATTTGATTCGTGATACGAGAAACTTCTTCTTCCGGCACGGCCGGCGGGCTAATCGCGTTTCCGACGAAGCCGGTGATCTTAGGCGTGCTCTTCACTAGATGCCAAGTCGATTCATTGAGAATCATCTTTACGAGCATGTAGCCCGGGAAGAACTTTCGGCTCGTGGTCTTCTTCTCGCCACGGACGAGCTCAATGACGTTTTCGGACGGGATCAGCACATCCCCGAACACCTTTTCCATCTTTTGCTGGCGAATGCGTTCCTGGAGTGCGAGCTTAGCTTTCTGCTCATAGCCGCTGTACGTGTGGACCACGTACCATTTCATCTCACTCTCAATGGCGAGGCCCGACTGTGTCATCGTAGGGGCCGGTTCCGCTGCCGGGGTTTCCTGTTCGGAGGCGTTTTCTTCCACCGGCACTTCCTTTTCGAGTTTTTCTTCGTTATTCACCGTTCAGTTCCTCAAAATTTAAACGTGCAAGAGAAAGGTAATGAGCTTTCCCCACATCAGGTCAAAGCCAGCGAGAATGAAGCTAGCGATGAGAATGCAGATGATGACCACCGTGGTGGACTTCACCACGTCATCGCGACTCGGCCAGGTGACCTTCTTCAATTCCGAGACCACCTCTTCCATCACGACATTGACGTGAGCATGCTTGAGCAACACCAAGAAAACCGTAGCGCCAATCAATAAAGGCAATCCTTCGCGGATCGCGTTAATGCCTGGAAGACGTCGGATCTGATAGAAATTCAGGTATAGATAGGCGAACGACGAGCGAGTCAAAAACCACGCGAGAATACTCGCACCCAAGTAGGAACCTAAAATGACTTTCCGGTTGTCCATAAGAGTTCTCCTGTTCTGCCGCAATTCTCCCTAAAATTCAAGGGGCTAAGTGCTCCAAATGCTGAAAATTTTTTGCTTCACTTGGCAAACGTTGTGGGGGGTGGCAGAGTCCCCCGATTCATCTGGGGAGGGGGAAGTTACGTCCGCCACCGTCCGTCTCGATTTCATACCCATACAAGAAGGCAAGCAGGGAGAACTGGCGAGAATCACGCTAAACCGCCCGGATGCCGCAAATGCTTTCAATTCTGAGATGGTGAATGCCTTGATTGAGGCATTTCAAGAGCCTCGAATCTCTGATTCTAAATGTCGGGCACTGGTGCTTTCGGGGGTCGGAAAGCATTTTTGCGCGGGGGCGGATTTGGTTGAAATGGGGGAAATGGGCAGGGCTGGCTGGGAAGTGAATTTGGCCCAGGCCACCCAGATTGCTTCCCTCTATCATTACGTTCGAGAGTGTCCCGTTCCTACTATTGCGCTAGTTCATGGATCTTGTTTTGGCGGCGGAGTGGGATTGGTAGCGGCGTGCGACTGGGCGATTGCCAAAGAGGACGCCCGATTCTGCTTGAGCGAAGTTCGTGTTGGGGCCGTGGCCGGGGTGATCTTGCCGTATCTTACGGACAAAGTGGAAGTAGGGGCTTTGAGACGCTGGGTGCTCCAGGCTCGGACCTTGACGGCAGAAGAGGCGAGGAATGTCGGACTCGTTCAAAGTATCGGCAATGAGAAGACGGTGGAAGAAGAGCTGACAAATTTACTCTCGGGTTCACCAGAAGCGCAGCGAGCCTTTAAGCGGGCACATTTGAAGATGACCCAGCATACTTCGACCGAAATGGCTGGGTTGCTCGCGAAAATGCGGGCCTCCGCAAGCGGGCAAGAGGGTATTCAGGCGTTTTTGGAGAAAAGAGTTCCGAGATGGAAGGCGACCTGCCCAAAGATCGAGTGGTGATAAAAGGGCGGGGAGTTGCTTCGAATCCCGATAACCGGTTTCACTCCATTCAATACGAGTGGGATGAAGGAGAAGAGCAACTCCATTCGAAGACGCTCTTTCTTCGGGATGAGAGTAAAACGATTCTTAGCCGTAATGAGAGTCCGGATGTGGGGTTTTCCGTCGGATTGAATCCTTATCGGGGATGCGAGCACGGTTGTATCTACTGCTACGCGCGGCCTTACCACGAATATCTTGGGTTCTCGGCAGGGTTAGATTTTGAAACAAAAATTCTCGTAAAGGAGAATGCGCCGGGCCTCTTGCGAAAGGCCTTGGCCTCAAGAAATTGGGAGCCTGAAACGATCCTGCTGTCGGGGGCCACTGATTGTTATCAGCCCATCGAACGGAAATTGCAGCTAACTCGACGTTGTCTTGAGGTGCTAGTCGAGTTCCGAAATCCCGTCGCCGTCATTACCAAGAACGCCTTGGTGACCAGAGATTTGGATCTCTTAACGAGCCTCGCGCAGGTAAGCGCTGCCTATGTCGGGATCTCTCTCACTACATTAGAAGATGACCTTTGCGGGAAAATGGAACCTCGTACTTCGCGACCGCAGGCGCGGCTGGAAGCGATTCGAAAATTAGCAGAGGCAGGGATTCCCGTGGGGGTAAATATTGCGCCAGTCATCCCTGGCCTTACTGATGAGGAAATTCCTAGAATTTTGCGATCGGCCTATGAGGCGGGTGCGAGAACGGCGTGGATGGCGCCTGTCCGCCTTCCCCACGGGGTGAAGGATCTTTTTTCAGAGTGGCTCACGACCCATTATCCGCTAGCTAAGGAAAAAATACTGCAACGCATAATGGAGGTGCGGGGTGGTGCGCTAAATGACTCTCGTTTTGGAAGCCGAATGCAGGGGGAGGGGAAGTACGCCGAGCAAATCGCATTATTATTCAAGGTGATGAAGAAAAGAGTCGGATATCCGGTAGATAGAATACCTCTTTCGACGGCGTCTTTTGTGCGCATTGCGCAACCTGGCGAACAGAGCGAATTCTCAATTTTTTGACACGTTCCTCCGATGTATAATTAAGAGAACTTTTCTTTCGGTTTTTTCAATCCCTTTTCAATTTAGGAGACTTCATGAAACGCGTACTGTTCCTGTTCTGCGTCGCCTTGCTCGCGGCGTGTGGCAAGTCGAGTAACAATCCCTTGGATGGTGTTCGGCCCGATGAATATGTGGTGCGAGCCCATGCTGAATTTCAAGTGACCGCGAACACGGCTGGCGAAGCGATTGCCCGTTCGGCCATCAGTCAAACGCAACCCGTAAGCGTAACTTTGGCTGCGTCCACCACGATGACTTTGGACAATAGTTCTTTCGTCGCTCCGACGATCACGAACGGAGTAATGGATTTCGGAAATTTGAAAATATCCGCTCTCGCAGACAATAATTTGAAAGTTTGCGGCGCCGGCGGAAATCAAAAGTGCGGAACGGCTCTTTTTAGAATTTTCACCCAAGGGGTGGCGGGCGCCGGTATTTTCAACGCTGCGGATAATTTCGGAGCACCGTTATCGGCTACGCTGACTACGCCGCTTACCGTAGGCCTTTTGGTGGCCAATGCGGCGGTGATGCAGACGACAACGATTGCGGCCAATAAGAATGTAGTACGTTTGAGCGACTTCACCCCCACGCCCACTTACAACATCAAGGCGGATTTCACCAATGCGGGGGCCGGCTCGTACACGACCACGATTGTGGTTGAGTACGCATTAGCGCCGTAAGAGGGGTTTTACAAAAAAACAAAAAGCCCACTTCCGAATGGGAGTGGGCTTTTTAATTTCTATTAAATTCAACTTAGCAACGACCGCGGCCGAAGCAACGTCGTCCGCCACCACCGCAGGGACGGCCTCCGCCGCAAGAGCGGAATCTGACCTGCATGCAGCCACCCCCGCGCATTCCGCCGCAGCCTCCGCCACCGCCGCATCGTCGCCCACAGCGCCGGCGAAAATTACCTTGGAATCGGGCATTACCGCCGCCAGCAAATCCACCACCGCCCATCGCCGGATTATAAACCGGGCCCATTCCGGGGTAACCGTGA
>JAHFAF010000078.1 GCA_023250715.1 Pseudobdellovibrionaceae bacterium
CATTTTTCTCTTTATCATGCTTAGCTTTCAAGTTATTCGCCTCGCCGAATTCGTGGTTGAGCACCAGGTGCCGATCCTAGAGGTGGGAAGGCTTTGTACTTCGCTTTTGCTCTCCTTTGTCCCCATCGCCATCCCGATTGCATTTCTCTTTGCCGTTCTGATGGGAATCTCGCGAGCCAATTCAGAGGGAGAGATCCTCGCCTTGCAGGTGAATGGCGTTAGTCTTCCTCAAATATTTTTTCCTATCTCGTTATTTTCAACCCTTGTGACCGGAGTTTGTCTTTACACATCTCTTTATACCGTCCCGCAGGGGAATCGATCCTTCGAGCTTCTCATTACTAAAATTGGAAATGAAAAAGCGATGGCGGCCTTAAAGCCCGGTGTGTTCATGGAGGGATTCTATGGATTGGTTGTATTTGCGGAACAGCTCATTCCGATGAAGAACGAGCTGAAGCGCGTTTTTATTTACGATGAAAGGGAAGAAGCCCACCCACTTGCTATCAGCGCCCAGGAAGGAATTTTAAAGAATGAGGTGGAGCGGGGCATGCTAACCTTGCGCCTCACAAATGGATCGATTCTGCCAGAGAAACACGAGCCGGGCGGCATTCAACAAAAAATTAATTTCGAAGTGTATGACATCAACCTTGAAGTCGCGGCTCCTGCGGGGGATGCGTGGCGTGCTTATAGTCCGCCCTCCTACAATTATCCGCAGTTGAAAGAACGTATCCAGGAGACAACGCAAGATATCGTTGTCCACCGCCAACTCCTGGTCGAGCTTCACCGGCGCTTTGCTATGTCTGCGGCGTGTTTCGTTTTCGGCGCCCTAGGATTTTTCATCGGCATTACAAGTAGTCGGGGGATTCGAAGTACCGCCATTCTTCTTTGCCTTCTTGTTGCAGTGTTTTATTGGCTCGGGTTTCTCTCCGCGAACATGTTGGCCGTTTCCGGCTGGGTTTTGCCCTGGGTTGGAGTTTGGGCGCCCAATTTTATTTTCCTAGCCTTCTCCTATTGGCTCTATCGAAGAGCAGCCTATCCCTGACAGATTTTAGTCAGTTGTAGAGGGTGTTTGTATACGCCCTAAAGATGCGCACTTTTTACATACTAAGGCTCTGAAATTATAGATAAATTCGTGGCACCTTCGTTGCAGTTTCATTCTATTTGGGGGGATCTTGTCTTCGTTAGCCCGCATTCTAGTACTTACACTTGTTGCCACATCTGCGTTTGCTGTGGCGCCAGGGCTTAAGGCCACCCCTCAAGATCTCACGCTGAATAAATCGGACGGCAAAGATAAGAAAAAAAGCACCGCGCGCAAGCGTCTCGTGCGCTCGATTAATCCGTTCAGTACTGATGACGATGCCAGCGGAAAAAAAATAGGGCGTGATAAGAAGCCAGGCGATGGTGCAGAGGCCGAAGGCGAGAGCGAAAACGAAAAGAAAGATTCTACCGCGATGGGCTCAGCCGAATCCGGGACTTCCGGAAAGAATGGTGCCGGATCGAACGCGAACGCGGTCAGTGGCGGAAAGTTTGGCTACGACGATTCTCTCACCAAAAGCATGGAAAGCGGAAAAGTTGAGGACCGCGGGGGTGGCGCAGAGGGTGGACACAAACCGCCTCCACCGGGTGGTGGGGGCACTCCGCCAAAAGGCCGAGAAGGGAAAGCGTTTCCACACTGGTGGCCCGTTTGCGTGCTCGTCGATCCTAGAATCCCGAACGGCAATCAAATGATCAAGGGGATGGTCGACATGATGGCGGACCGGTGCAAAGTAAATTTGATGGTGAAGGCGGTTTCCATTCAGCCCTTGCAAAACAAAGATAGCGCTTCCTACATCACTGGCCTTTCCACGCAGATGTGTAATATGTCGCAGGCTTTTCCGGGTGTGCAGGACTTTTCCTCAATGGTGATCACTCCGTCGGATACGGCGGCGGATGAGATGTGTAAATCTCCTCTGCCACCTCCTCAAAAGGGTTGGACTCAGAAAGTGGCGGGGTGCGCAGCAGTCCGCCCTGGAGGGATGACCGCTAAACAGAAAGAAGAAGCCAAAATCGCGGGAGATGCGGAGCAACTTCCTGACGGAACTCCGGGAATTCAAAATTCCATTGTCGATAATCAGGGCCTAAACCCTCGCACGTTGACCCACGAGCTAATGCATACCTTCTTAGGTTGGCCGAATGGGCGAGAGGGGGGCTTAGGTATCGGAAGGCCAGGCGAGCAAAACCATTTCGAAGACGATAAATCCAATACGATCTCAGACATCGGATGTGTGCAAGCGAGAGGGATGGCCTATGATGACAACAACGATAGGTTTAAGTGGGATCGTAATCAGCCCTACTACTACGTGAAAGAGCCGCCGGTTCGGCAGTGGCCATTGGGAACAAAAGTCTATCCCTTGGAACCACCGCCAGCACCTCCTCCCCCGCCGCCAACGGACAGGCCTACTCAAATTGTACGAAATGAATCACCGGGCACTGCTCCAAGGGCACAAGATCCTCCGCCAGGCGAGAGCGCTCCGAAGGACAATCCTCCCGGAGGGGGGCATAAAAAAGGATCGAGTGGTGGCAGTAGCTCAGCGATAGCGGCAGCGTCTCCACCCTCTTCCAATCCTAGTTTCAGAAATGGCACTGCTGGAAAAAGCGATCCCGGAATAAACAAATTTGAAGGTGTGCCTCCGGTAGAGGCGGGTGCTGATCCCAAAATGAATCTCAAGTCATTCGGATATGATGATTCTCTTACGAAAAGCATGGATAGCGGGACTGTTTCCGCAAAACCCTCCGACGGAAAGATGAATCTTAAAACAATTGGTTACGACGAATCCAATTCCAAGGGAATGGGAGACGGGGTAAGCGGCGGGGCCGGCACCCCGGGTGTGTCAGCTGTATTAGGCCCGGACGGAAAACCCATCGAAGGCGGAGTTGGAGGCGGGCGTTCTCCAGCGAGCATCTTGGCGGATGTGAAGCGATCTAGCGCCACGATCCTAGACGATGAATTTTTTAAGAAAATGAAGCAGGAGGGAAAGCTGGAAGGGCCGAAGGCGCGGGGTGAGTCTTTGAGAAAGTCCGATTTATTGAAAAAGGCGCTGTATTAGCATCCCACGACTCTGAGCCGTGGTTAATTGTAAAACTTATCATTACCATCGGAGTCCAGGGGAACTTCTCGAATTCTCTTTTTCGTTTCCGGCGTGAAAAAGTCGAACTCTGCTCTAAGCGTCCCGAAAATATTCAAGGCATTGGGATAGCGAACCCCGTAAAGGCCGTGCGAGGCCCCGAGCTCTAAAGCCCAACGCTCATAAAAACGAAACCCGAAAATACCTCCGAGATTGATTCCCGTGGGGCTTCCGGAAAGCCTGGCGTAGGTTCCACCAGATCCGGGGGCGTCATGTGCCTTCAAAGAAGAGTCGTTCAGCGTCTCTTCCACGAGCGAAAAAATCCCGTCTGAAAAAATTTTCAAATAGCCCCGAGGAAAATTCACCCTCACGCTAGATTCATAAAGGATGGCGTGCGAATAATTGCCGAATCGTGTGAGAAAGCCCGGAGAGAAAGAGAGAAATACTTTTCCAATCCGATGTCCCGTGTGCAGAAGAAATCCCAGGTCAAAATTGCCATCTCCCACTACAAGATCCTGATTGGTAGCCGGCGAGCCGGAGCCAGTCGGAAATTTGATACGTGTTTCCAAGGTCAAGATGGGCGAGTCGGTCTTGAAGTTGTACTTGAGCCAGGTCAAGGTGTCTCCAATCCCAGTTCCGCTCGCAAGAGTGTTCCCTGAATTCACTCCTTCCACTGCTCCGGAGATAATCTGGCCTCTAAATCCGAACGCCCAGTCCTCCGCGATTCCGTATTCCGTTTCCAGGAAAAAGCGGGTCTCTGAGAACGATCCGGCGGAGTTTCCAACCCGAATGTCGGCGCGTTCGCCATCGGAGTCGAAGTTCTCGCTAGAGCGTTGTAGGGCAAGTCCGACCTTGGCGATCAATTTTTGGTACTCGGGAATCCACCCATAATCCGCGAAAGCCAAGCGGGAAACAGCCAAAAAAAGGAGAAGGGTGCGAGACATCTTAGAAGTCTAAGCCACTAATAACCCTTTAGAAATTTGAATTATTCTGTTGGGAAATAACGCTGTATGTTATACGGTCTGAAGGAATTGAAATAGGAGTCTTTTGATGAGATGGGCATTTCTGGCGTTCGTAGTAAGTGTTCTGATTTCCTGTAACAAAAGCACCCCCCCGCAGGCCACCGAGGCCTCTCCGGATGAGGTGAAAGCTCCCCCACAAGAAGTTCCTACTAAAACCGAGACTAAAGAAGCGGCTCTGCCGGCCTCGGTAGAAGAGCTCATCTATAAACATGAGCTCTACAACTACCCGGAGCTGACCGTTTTACTTTCGGTGAAGGATTCTCAAAGAACGGCGCGGCTCGTGCGAGAGGCCGGTGGAAAGATCACCTACGATCCGAACTTGAGCACAGGACACGACATCGGCTTTCTCATCGCGGACCTCCCCCCGGAAAAAATTCTCGATAAAGCTTTTGTAAAGTCGCTTGCGCTAAAAGCTATCAATGTCGATCACCCTGCGATCGATAAAATCCGAGTGCAGGCGGCGAATCGGGACCTTCCTAAGGAAGAAGATCTTTTCGTTCCTCTCAATGACATCAAAGTGAATGAGCTCCGCAAGCGTCCCGGAAACACCCTTGGAAAAAACATTGTTGTCGCTGTTATTGATACGGGAGTGGACGCGAGCCATTATGCTTTTCAAAACCGGATTATCTATTGGAATGACATGACCCGCGAGGGCCGAGTGCCCGTGAAGACTGCCGAGGTGAAGGAAGGCAAGATTCAGATGGAAAAAGAAAGTTGGGCGGTGCCAGCTGGCCTCGATGCGAAAAAGCCCATCTATCAGGGGGCTTTTTCCGAAAAGGCATTGAGCGTGCAATTTCCGCTCTCGGCCAAGCTAAAGGGCGAGGCCGGGCTCGATATCGATGGAAACGGCCTCTTTGACGACGAGTTTGGTTTTCTCGTTGGTTCTTCCGCAGGGGATCCGTCCTCCCTACTGGTTTACGTTGATATTGACGGCGATAAGAAACTCTCCGACACGGAAAGCAAATCGCCAGTCATGGATTTTAATTCGGCCCGTGCTTTTACAAGAAATGCGGCGAGTTTTTTAAAAGCCCAGAAGCCGAAAGCAAATGCGGCACCCGGAAAAGCTTTGCTCGCTTTCCCTTCCCGAAACAAGAAACGGGAATTCCCGTTGATATTAACCGCAGATGAAAAGGGAGGGCTCCAGACTGTCGCGATAGGAATTGACCTCGAAGAGCACGGGACCCATGTTTCCGGAATTATTGCGGGCCATGATGGCAAACAAGTAGAAGGGGCGGCACCGGAAGCGGAAATCATGTCTCTCAAGGTATGCTCCGGCTTGACCTGCACGGAAGAGGCCATCCTTCGCGGCCTCGTCGAGGCCTTTTACAATCCTCAAGGACTTGTTCCCGACGTAGTAAATATTTCTTTGGGAAGCCAGGAAGGTTTTCAAGAGAGGTCCTTCAATATCTTAATGCGAGATCTTGCGGCGAAATTCGGCGCCACATTTTTTATCTCCGCCTCGAATGATGGTCCAGGGTATCGCTCCTTGAATTCGATTGCTTCAACGGGGCCCGAGGTGATGGTGGGTGCTTATGTTTCGAGAAACACCCTGATGAAGCACTACACCTTGGATTCCGGCATCAATATACCGGAGCATTCACTCCATTATTTTACCTCGGTCGGCCCGTCTTACACTGGCCAATTCCGCCCTAATATTGTCGCCCCAGGTTCTGCAATATCGTCGATTCCGATGTCTTTGGGTCGAAGCGCCATGTTCAATGGAACGAGCATGGCTTCCCCGATTGCAGCCGGCAGTGCCGCAGCCCTTTTGGGTCTTGCTCGAACCGCCAACGCCGCGGGCGAAATTGAGAATGAAGAAGTGCGCATTCAAGAGGCGCGGCGCCGCTCAAAAATTACGGCGATGCTCAATAAGGAAGAAATTCCGGAGCCCTATTCAAATATCTCGGTACCCCTCTCCTTGCGTACGGCCCTCGAGTCTTCCGCTACGCAAATGCCGTACTACACGGCCGCACAGCGTGGCCACGGGCTAATTAATATCGATGCGGCCTATGAGACATTTATTTCTCTCGCGAAGAAGGTAAATGCCGGTGAAGTGATCTTTGCGGATTTTAAGGTGAATAATAATCAAAAGGGTGGCCTTTACGATCGGCAGCTTCCCATTGCCGGAGCCAAATCGGTAGAACTTTCCCTAGAATCCGACGGTGAGGCCGCAAAGGAAACTTATCTATTGCAGAATGAAGCACTGACCATTTCTCTGGATGAGGTCGAGGTTCAGGGCACGGACGGGTCGGTGCAATCCTTCACTGGTGAAGAGGCACTGAAGTATTTTGCGCTAGCTCGACGGGGTGTGGAGGGCAATCCCGCACAAACAACCGCCATCATCATGGTAGATGCGGCGAAAAGTGCCTTTACGAGCGTTCGCCGTCTTTCCACTTATGAGAGCGGGAAAAACTACCTCGCGCATTATAATGTCTACCGTTCAGGGCAGAGACTTTTCTCCTTGTTAGATGTCGTGCATAAGCCTTTGGAACTGCCCAACCTGCCCATTAACGTGGACATTCCCGCTCTCGATGTGAAAAAGAGCGTTCGCTTAGCGGCTTTAGCTTTGAAGGATCAAACAATTCCGGCGAACACCATTCACCGTTACCCGATTGCTCTCACACAACAGGACGGGAAACTCTCCGTGCAACTGGCAATCTCCTCTGATTCAGCGGGCTCGGTCCTTGTTCAGGTCCACGACGGCGAGGGAAGAAAGGTGGGGACAGCTGTTTCGACCAGGTCGCCTCAGTTTCCTACTGAAGAACGAGTGGCTAAAATTAGCGTCGATACGACGAAAAACTACGGGATTTATGAAGTGGTTGTCTCGACGGCGGGTGGCCGTTGGAATGGGCCGAGTAAGTACAACCTATTGGTTGAGGCTTTAAGGTTTAGAACGTCTGCGAAGAAGGTGAGCCTTGCCGTCGGCGAAACGACCTCTCTTTCCTACGCCTCGGCGCCGGGTCAGGTCCGGGGCATCAGCTCGGAGCTTGGCGAATTAAGCCGTCTCGAACAGGTGAAGGTGAGCCTCATGGCGCAGCGCTGGACATTCAAGCGGATTCCTTTCCCGAGCGAATCAGAGGGTGGCTCTGACAACCTCCGCGTAGAAATTTCTTCCAGCGTCGATGATCCGGACTCTGCCGCCTTTTCCGGTGACTTTGTCCCTTATCTCTTTAAATTGAAGGATGGAAAACCGGTAATTGCCATGGAGCCGAACAGGGCAGAGTCGATTCTTTCCGGGGATCTAATTTTCGAGGATGTCCCCCGAAAGGGCGAGCCTCTCTATTTCGCGGTGGAGACTTTCGACAACATCAAAGACGGCGATACGGTAGCAAAGACTATCGATCAATTTACCGTCGATATTGTGTTCCCCGGCATTGAAGTCAAGACCGAGGGAAAGCTAAAGGCTGAGGAACCCCCAAGTGCGACGCCTGGATTGAACACGGTCGTCATCACGGCGCCCACGGAAATTAAGAACGTGCCTGTTTCAGCAAAGGCAGTGCCTCGGGCGAGGGCCACTCTCAAGATAACATCGGATGTGAAAGATATCGCGGCGGAGATTCCGGTTACGCTCGTCCAATAAGGTCGTATTCCATCGCCTTTTCGATTTTGACCTGCGCGATTTTTCCTCGGGCAAGTTCTCCCGCGCGGATAAGAACGATTCCATCGATGTCCGGGGCCTGTCCCGCGTGGCGGCCTTGCCACAGGTGTTCAGATTCTTCGGAGACCTCCTCCACCAAAACGGGAATTGTCTCGCCGACAAGGCGTTTTAGGCGCTTGCGAGAGGCCTTTTGTTGAACTGCTAAGAGCTCCTCTCTCCGAGCCTGCTTTACGGCGTCTGGAAGTTGTTCCGGCAGCTGAAAAGACGCCGTATTTTCTTCGTGTGAATATGCAAAGACGCCCAGGTGATCGAACTCACCCTCCTCGATGAATTGTTTTAACTCGTTGAACTCCTCTTGGGTCTCACCCGGATAACCGGCGATCACCGTGCTTCGAATGAAAACATTCGGGATTCTTTCCCGAAGACGTTTCAGGCGCTCTCGGATGAGTTTTCCCGTTACCTTACGGTTCATCAGGTGCAGCATCCGGTTACTGATGTGTTGAACGGGGGTGTCGATGTACTTACAAATCTTTTCCTCCGTCGCAATCACCTCTAGGAGATCATCCGATAATTCATCGGGATAAACATAAAGAAGACGAATCCAGCGCAGGCCCTCGATTTTCACAAGAGCGCGAAGAAGGCCCGCGAGGTCGGATCCATCCCTCAGGTCCCGGCCATAATCGGTTAAGTCTTGCGCAATGAGATTGAGCTCCAAAGCCCCCTCTTGAACCAGACGAGTGGCTTCAGCGACGAGTGAAGGAATGGTTCGACTCCTTAGGGTGCCACGTATTTTTGGAATGATGCAAAACGCACAGTTTTTAATGCAGCCCTCGGAAACTTTTAAGTAGGCGCGGTAAAAGGGCTGTGAATTGATTCGTGGGGTATTTTCTGAGTGAAGGTATTTCGGATGTTTAAAGCCGAAATCTTCTTCTTTTTTGCCGGCGATAAAATCAAGAAGGTGTCCGTATTGCCCGGTTCCGACAAAGGCGTCTACTTCTGGGAAGGAAACCTTCAAATCCGCCTTGTAGCGTTGGGGAAGGCAGCCCGTCACGATGAGCTTTTCGCATTGGCCCGAGCTCTTGTACTCGGCCATGTCCAGAATGGAGTCGATCGACTCACGCTTAGAGGCGTCGATGAAACTACAGGTATTGACGACGATGACACGCGCCTCTTCCGGCTTTGCGACAATCTTGAAGCCGTCGCCAACGGAGATGCCCAACATCACCTCGGTATCGACGAGGTTTTTGGCGCATCCTAAGCTCTGAAAGAAAATCGTGCGGTCCATTTAGCTAATCCCTAAAGTTAATAAACTGAAAATCCAGCCCCAAATCTTTTCCGCGAACAAGAGCGATGGCCTCCTGTAAGTCGTCGCGCTTTTTTCCGGTCACTCGAACCTGCTCGTCTTGAAATTGTGATTGAACCTTAATCTTGGAATCCTTGATGAGTTTGTTGAGCTCTTTCGCCTTCTCCCCGGGAATTCCCGATGCCAAGGTAACTTTCTGTCGGACGGTCCCTTCGAATGCGGGCTCTATACTTCCCATCGTGAGGTTCTTGATCGAAATCCCGCGCTTGATGAGCTTGGACTGTAAAATATCGAGCACCGCCTTGAGCTTGTAATCATCGTCGCCCACGAGAGTGATCTCGTTCTTCTTGTCCCATTCAATTTTGCTCTTACTTCCTTTGAAGTCATAGCGCTGAGCCAGCTCTTTCTGAGCCTGGTTAAGGGCGTTATCGACCTCCTGCATGTCCACCTTCACCACTATGTCGAATGACGGCATTTCTACTCCTCGTGCACTACATCCGTGGGCTGGGATTTGAACTCAAATAGTCTATCCTCGAGCTTCACGTTGGTTTTGATGTTGGAAAATTCAATTCTTACTTTTGATTCCGCGTTCTCGGTCGTCAGCGCCGAAAGCAGGTAACTGGGCTTATTGAGTTCCACAATCATGCTTTCATCCCCCTGTTTCTTCGGGGTGAGTTGCATTTCGACGAGCTTGCGAGTTTCCGTGAGCACTTTCACGGTATAAACTTCAGAAAACTTCGATTTGCCGGCGAGAAAATTAAGGGCTGTTCCCCCAACGCGTTTTCTCACGTCTGTGTACACGTCTACGGTCCTCGTTTTTCTGCGTTTATTTTCCTGGATATTGACGAGTTTTTTCCCGTTTAAAATCTGGGTGCTCCCTTCGCTTGCCGATTCCCAGCGCAGCCGATCGGGCTTGGCGACGGAGAGGATGCCGGTGTTTTCGTCTTTGGAGCCGATTTGTTTGGAGAGGATAACCTGCTTGAATTGGGCCTGGTAAGTCAGGGCTTCATCCCAGGACTTCTGCAGCTTGCCGACAGGGTCTGCGGAGGGTGCCGCAAATGCTGCTAATATCAATAATTTAGAACGGAATAAGGCCATAGAAATTAGGCACGCATACTGCCACAACACCAATTTTTAGTCCAGGTGGCGCCTTTAGAGACTATTTACGAGAACGGCTCGTCGTTTCGACGCTCCGGTTTGAGGGGCCACGATCCCCTGCTTTTCCATCTCTTCCATGAGGGTGGCGGCGCGGTTGTAGCCGATTTTTAGGTGCCGTTGAATGAGAGAGATACTGGCCTCGCCCTTTTCGCTGACCAATCTGACGGCGGCATCGTAGAGGCGGCCCTCCTCAGTACCTTCACCATCGAGGCCAGGTAACTCACCTGTCTCGTCCAAGTCTTGGGCCTGCAGGATTTTTTCGTCGTACTCGGGCTCACCCTGCGCTTTTAAGAAGCTTGCAACCCGTTCGATATCCGCATCCGCGATGAACGCGCCCTGCATGCGTTTCAACGACATGAAGCCAGCGGAGTGGAAGAGCATGTCGCCGTTTCCAAGAAGTCTTTCGCTTCCAGTACGATCGAGAATCGTTTTTGCATCTACTGACGAGGCCACGCGGAAGGAAATGCGGCTCGGAAAATTTGCCTTAATGGTTCCTGTCACGACATCCGTCGAGGGGCGTTGAGTTGCTAGTACCAGGTGAATCCCACTCGCGCGCGCCTTTTGTGCGAGCCGCGCTATTGAAAGCTCGACATCTTTTGGAACGACTGCCATCAAATCCGCATACTCATCGATGACGATGACGATGTAAGGAAGGGTCGAGTGCTCCTCCGATTTTAGCTCTACCACTTTCTCATTGTAGGCATCCAGATGGCGCGCGCCGAATTGGTGCATCAGCGTATAGCGTCTTTCCATCTCTTCGACTGCCCACCGGAGTGCCATCGCCGCTTTTCTAGAATCCACCACCACCGGGAGTAGTAGGTGAGGGATATCCTCGTAGCTGCTTAATTCCACCATTTTCGGATCGACCAAAATTAATTTCAATTGATCGGGAGTATATCGATACAAGAGACTGCAAATTAACGTGTTAATAAAAACTGATTTACCCGTGCCGGTGCTCCCAGCGACGAGTAAATGTGGCATCGTCGCCAAGCCAGCCACCACGGGCTCGCCTGATGCTAAACGCCCGAGGACAATGGGGATGCGCACGTCACTATTATAGAAGGGCGTTTCCTCGACCAAATCTCTAAAGTGAACCATTTCGCGGTGTGGACTGGGAATCTCGATTCCCACCACGGGCTTTCCTGGAATGGGCGCCACGATTCGCACGGAAAGAACGCTCAAAGCAAGCGTGAGATCGTCGGAAAGGTTTGCAATTTCTTTGATCTTCACGCCGCTTGCGGGCTTAAACTCGTAAACTGTAATCACGGGGCCCGGCGAAATGTGAACGACTTCCCCCTCGACGCCGAAATCGCGCAATTTTTGGACGAGTATATTTCCTTTTTCGATATACCAACTGCGATCAATCGCTTTATTTTTCGACTCCGCTCGACCCGAAAGAAGAGCCAAGGGAGGCAGTTGAAATTCTCCCTTGGGGGCCCGCCGCACCTCTACCGGTTTTTCCTTCGTCAGCTTCGGTTTTGGGGCCACCATTCGAAACAGCTCTTCATCGCCCTCGTTCCGGGTGGAGATCTTCGCTTCCGCGATTTGAGGGGAAGTGGGAATCGCTATGGGCACTTCCGCCGTGATCTCTAATGGCTTTGGTCGCGACTCTCGTTTTTCGCGCCAAGCCTCGTAGTGAAAATGAATCTTCAACCCTGCCCGTTTTAGAGATTGGGAAAGCTCCACGCGAAAGACAAGAATCGTCGAGCCTGCAAGTAAAAATAGGCTGATGAGCCGTGCCCCCACCGGTCCCGCGAAGTATTCCAATAAATCCGCGAAAGACTTTCCTAAAACCCCTCCCGGCTGGACCATGTGAAAAGGAAGCCAGGCCAGAGGAATCGAGACCTGAAAGAGTGTGCTCAGAGCGAAGAGCAGCCCTGCAACGGCCCCAAAATGAACGGGGTGATCTTTGTGACTCTTTCGAAGCCCCAAGGCTCCGAGCAAGCCACAAAGAACGAAACTCGAAAGACCCAAGAGTTGAAATAGGACATCGGAAATTACGCTACCCCCGCGCCCGATCCAATTTTCAAATCTTCCTTTTGAGGACCATGTGCTCCACGAAGGATCGCTCGGGCTATGGCTTACGAGTGCTAAGAATAAAACGGCGGCGAGTCCTATCCAAAGCAGCCGAAAGAGTTCGCCCCGGACGGCTTCTGGGAGCGGAGCTGGCTTAATGGAAGAGTACGGAGAATTGTTTTTATTTCTATTATTTAGCATAGGTTGTTGGGGAGTTATCGACGAAAGATCGGAAAAAGAACCATAATTATTATAACTTAGTGACATTCCTTGTCAAACGTCTCGCTTGACTCAAGGTGGGCGCCCATTATCATCGTTTGTGGTGGGTTAAAGGGGGCCTCTTTAGTAATCCCGCAGATTCGTAACAGGTTTGTCCATCAACAACAGGTATCGAATCTCGGTGAGTACTTGAATCCAGGGCCCTGTTTAAGGAGGAAGGTCATTTATGCCAACCGGCTTCGTGAAATGGTTTAACGACAACAAGGGGTATGGATTTATCGAGCAAGAGGGTGGGGCGGATGTCTTCGTCCATTTTTCTGCTATCGAAGGGGAAGGTTTTAAGTCTTTGACGGAAGGTCAGGAAGTTGAGTTCGAAATGACTCAAGGCCCAAAAGGCCCTCAAGCCACGACCGTTCGAAAGCTCAAGGGCAACGCCTAAATTTTCAGAAAATTTCTTCAGGGGTTCCTGGGAAACCAGGAACCCGTCTCTTTCCCCGCATTTCCGGGCGTTTTTTGGCTACATTTTAGTTGACACGCCTGCCGAATCTGGAGAATACAGAGGTACTTTCTGAGAAAACCTTTTCGGTATCCACAGGTCGACCTCAGGTTTTGGCGACCACACTCAGACGTAATTCAGGTCATTCAGAGGAAGTAAAAGATGCATTTAAAGGAGCTGAAGGAGAAACCGATCTCGGAGCTTACCGAGCTTGCGCGTTCTCTAGGTGTAGAATCTCCCGGCGGGTTGAGACGGCAAGAATTGATTTTCTCCATTCTCCAAGCCCAAACGGAGCAAAACGGTCAAATATACGGAGTCGGAGTTCTCGAAACACTTCCGGATGGTTTCGGATTCTTGAGAGCCCCCGATTATAATTATCTACCGGGCCCAGACGATATTTACGTGTCGCCCTCGCAGATTCGAAGGTTCATGCTTCGGACGGGCGATACGGTGGAAGGCCAGATTCGGCCGCCAAAAGATTCAGAGCGCTACTTTGCACTCCTGAAAGTCGAAAAAGTAAATTTTGAAGAGCCCGAGGTTGCGCGGGAAAAGATCCTGTTCGACAACTTGACCCCGCTTTATCCGCATGAGCGTTTCAATCTCGAGCACGATCCCAAGAAATATTCTACGCGTATCATCGATTTGCTTACGCCGATTGGTAAGGGACAGCGCGGTTTGATTGTCGCCCCTCCTCGTGCCGGTAAGACGATGTTGATGCAAGAGATCGCAAATGCGATCACGCACAATCATCCTGAAGTGGTTTTGATCGTCCTTCTCATCGACGAACGTCCGGAAGAAGTGACGGACATGGAGCGCAACGTAGATGGTGAAGTGGTGAGCTCCACCTTCGACGAGCCGGCCACCCGCCATGTGCAGGTTGCCGAGATGGTGATCGAGAAGGCGAAGCGTCTCGTCGAGCACAAGAAGGATGTCGTCATTCTCCTCGACTCGATTACTCGTCTTGCTCGCGCGTACAATACGGTCGTCCCTCCGAGCGGAAAGATTCTCTCGGGCGGTGTCGATTCCAACGCGCTTCATAAGCCAAAGAGGTTCTTTGGAGCTGCCCGCAATATCGAGAACGGTGGAAGTCTTACGATTCTTGCCACGGCATTGATCGATACCGGTAGCCGCATGGACGAAGTGATTTTTGAAGAGTTCAAGGGTACGGGTAATCTCGAAATTACTCTGGATCGCAAGCTCATGGAAAAGCGCATCTTCCCGTGCATCGACATTAATAAGTCCGGTACGCGTAAGGAGGAG
>JAHFAF010000079.1 GCA_023250715.1 Pseudobdellovibrionaceae bacterium
CAGCTCTCCTTGGGACAATTCATTCTTCTCTCGAAGAATTCTCAAAATACTTCCAGTCGAGAGAACGGTACGGCTCTTAGCCCGAACAAAGCCACCCTTAAGGGTTTTCTTAGTCTTTCTTCCGGTAGTCATGCGGATTAACCTCCGATAGCATATTGAAAAGGTGCTCGGATAGACTGGAAAATTACATGCTCAAAATGAAGAAGGAGAAGGGCCGTGAAACAAAATAGAGTCGAAACGATCATGCAAGACAACAAGGTCATCTACAAGAGGGACTACGACGTCCCTATCGATATGGTCTTCGAAGCCTGGTCCTCCAGCGAGCACCTTTCTCAATGGTGGGGGCCGGACGGTTTTACCATCACGACAAAGAGTTTGAATTTTTCAAAGGGCGGGATCTGGGAATACGTCATGCACGGCCCCGACGGGCACCACTACAAAAACAAAGTTCAATTTCTCGACATCAAGAAGCCCCACTACATCTATCTGACCATGCTAGGTGATGGGGAAGGAGCCAAGGATGTTGATTTTCAATCGAGGATCCTTTTCGAAGAAGCCGGGGAAGGCACCAGCCTTACGATGGAGCAAATCTTCCCGAGCAAAGAAGAGCTCGAAAGAGTAAACAAAAAATACGGCGCTATCGAAGGGGGCAAACAGCACCTCGGCAACCTCGGCAAATACTTGGAGACGCTCGAATAGTGAAAACGCTCGGTATAATACGGAAAGTGCCACAAAAACTTTTATTTCTACTGTTTGTCGTTCTTTTTTTATTCCCTCTCTGTATACGGGGAGCAACCTTGAGTAAGCTCTGCATGAAAACTCTCAAGGAGAGCGTATTAAATCAGGCCGTCGCCACCGCGGATCGCGAAAAGTACGACTACCTCAAGAATTTCGTGCAGTCTCACGATCGCTTGCCCCTATTGGAGATAGAACTCGGTCCTGGTTTTAATTTGGCGAGAGTCACGAAATCCCTGATTGATCAACGGACAAAAGGAAAGAAGACAGACTTTGAGGAAGACTCTCTTCTTTCTCTTGGAAGAAAATTTCCTTTCAATTTGGCTATCCGAATTTTACCCGGCCATGACACAAACTCTGCCGATGTACAGTCCCTCTTGGGACAGATTCGGGAATTCCCCGAAAATAGACGGGTCATCCTTCTGATGGAAGGGGGGCGTACTCCCCTGCAACTGCCCTTCGACTGGCAGGATTAACGTCCGATGGCCTTCAGCACTCCACGACAAGCCTTCGACAAATTCAATGCGTAGAAGTGAATGCCCGGCACCCCTTTCGCGATCAGCTCTTCACATTGCTTAGCTGAATGCTCGATCCCAATATTGAGCTGCGCCTCTTTATCATCCTTCACGGCCTCCAAGCGACTACAGAGATCCGGCGGAAAGTGCGCTCCACACATTGCTGTCATTCGCTTGATGCGATCGAATTCGGTGATGGGCATAATCCCCGGTATCAAAGGTACTTTGATGCCAGCTTTTTGATACTTTTCAAAAAAAGTGAAGAAGTTCCTATTCTCAAAAAAAAGTTGAGTAAAGACAGCATCCGCACCCGCGTCCACTTTTCGCTTCAAATTATCGAGGTCCGTTTGAAGATCCGGTGCTTCCACATGCTTTTCAGGATACCCGGCAACACCAATGCCCAAATCTGGAAAATGTTCTTTGATGAGCGAAACTAATTCATTCGCGTGCTTTAATCCATCCGGTCGAATTTGTGCACTCGGGGAAACATCTCCTCGCAACGTCATGATGTTTTTGATTCCACTTTGTTTTGCCTGGGATAACCATTCGATAAGCTCATTCTTGGACGAGCCGACACAGGTAAAGTGCGAGGTCGCAGGGACACCACAATCCCTTTGAAGCTGCACGCAAATCTCGAGGGTCCGTTCTCGCGTGGTCCCTCCCGCACCATAGGTGCAAGAGAAAAAAACGGGGCGATGGTCCTTTAATTTTTCCGCGGCTCTAAAAAGCGCCTTGTCTCCCGCGGAATCCTTCGGAGGATATAATTCAAATGACAACCCGAGCTGGCCTTTTCGATACATCTCCCTTAGGTGCATTGCCCATTATTATCCCAGAAACGGGGAATTGAGTAGGTTTTCGCCTTCAAATTAATCAGGAGAGAAAGTGACGCGGCGACAGGTACCCAAATCAGAGCACCAAAAAAAGAAAGGTAAAAAAGTGCTCCAGAGATCAGAAAAAGAAGCGGCTCGTACTTAAATTCGACTACGTGATCGCCTTCGGGGACGGGAACCGATTTAAAATGCCCCCAAGCAAGTGAAATCGGGACGGGCTTTCCATCTACGGTTGCCTTCCATTCCGGCGCATACCCATCTGACCAAAAGAGAGTCCCCTTCCCCTCATTTCTTATGCGAACCACAAGCTTATTCGGATTGTAATCCAAAACCTCCCGTCTCCAGGCTTTACCTTTCGGCCCTTCGAACAGGAGGGTCGAGCTTCCTATCGCGAATGCCCGTTCCAGCTTTTCAACAGGAATATCGGAATGAATTAATTCAAAATAGGTTCGAGGCAGAAGAAAGCTAGTCCATCGTTGCGACCCGAGAATTCGCGCAAAACTATCAATCTCCTCCGGATCCCCCATGGGCGTCGAAAACGCCGTGGCTCGTCGATAAAGCGTGGCCAAGTAACGAATGGATTGGGGATCGACCCCGATATTCGCGGCATACAAATAGCGCGCCTCTTGGAAGACAGGCTTTCGCGCCTCGAGATCTACTCCGATCTCAGTAAGGGGAATGGGAGATTCATACAGAAGAGAGTTCTTTTTAAGATGGTGGTGGTAGTCAAAGAATAGAAATAGGACCATGATCCAAACGCCCCATTTTCTCCATTGCCAGGTTAAGAAAACAAGAAACGCTACAAGAGCAAAGAGTAGGTAAACGAGAAAGTTGGGAGCGAGGGTCCCTGCCGCCACTCCCGTTCCCAAAAATAGCGACCAAAAACGCGTCTCGGGGGCCACCTTTCTTAAACCCCAGTAAAAGAGAAGGCCAGAAGGAATTAGCACTGTCCATGCCCAGTCCGCGTCTACCACTTTCATGGCAAAGATCAGTAGCGCCGCAACCAAGCCTCCATAGGCTAAACTCAATCCACTTGGCCAAAGCCTCCGACATTCGATTTCGAAACCCCGAGCAGCAAGAATCAAAAGGGGAAATAGCGCCACCGCCATATAGATGCGAGTGTGCCGGAACGCCGATACGGGAGGATAGACGTAGTACAAGAGCTGCTGCACCCCACCCCCCTTACCCAAAACAAATAGCGCGGTCGCAAAGAAGCAAATACCCCAGACCTTACGAAATGGGTTCCTGCCATCCAAACACAAACCGATGAGTGCTAATCCCCAAACTAGAATTCCAAGATAAGAACTGCTATCGGCGTAAAATCGCCATTTGGGACTAATATTACCGTTAGAAAAATAGGCAGCATCGGGTACTAGGGCCTGGAGCAGAGTCTCCAGAGTTCCCACCGTCCCCGAGTAATAAGCGGCAGAGTAAGGAATGCGTACCCCTGGCATGAAACTATCCGGCCCACGCTCGATATTTTCCGGAGAGCGAATGGAGCGCCTCGATTCATAGTCTTTGGGAAGCATTCGCGGCGGGTACACATAACGATCTTGTGTATGAAGAAGGAAAAGAAATGGGCCCATCATTCCGAGACACACGAGGGCGGATGCGATAAGCCGTTTGTCCCACAGGCGACCAATCCCTTCTCGATAAAAAAGAAGTAATCCCAGAATAAAAAATAGAAGGAAAACCCAAATGGATGCGAAGTGGTAGAACTGCCAATTCAGGCCGAGGAACGCACCTAAGGCAAGCCAGTTGAACATCCGTCTATCATCGAAGAACACAATTCGCTGAAGGAAAAAAATTACCCAAGGCACGCTTGCAAAGAGCGCCAGGTGCGCCTGCTGGCGAAAGGATCCAATGGCAAAGTAGGAAAAGAAAAGGATCGGAAGAAAGGCAATTCTTCCTGCCAGGCTTTTGGACCATGGCCTGATACAAAGGTAAGCCCCTGTTAACACCGCAATTGTTTTGGCGATACGAGCCCAATGCGCCAGGAGCAAAAGATTGTGTGTAAAGGCTCCGCCAGCAAGAACTGTAATCGAATCTATAGGATCGAAAAGCCTGGGAACTCCGAGGAGCGGATAAAAGGGCTCCCCGCCGTGCTCATAGGGATTCCATAAGGGGAGATGCCCGTTGAGAAGGCTATCCGCAAAAAAATGAAAGAGGGGAACGTCCCAATATAGATTGTCATGCAGGTAGGTTGTTTTTGCGCACAAAAAGTCCCACAAATCATAGAATAATACGGAAAGGGTCAGAAAATAGGCTACAAACTCTAACGCCGTATTTTTCTTCATGGGGAAGGAATCATATACCCAACGCGTACCCTGTGAATCACGTTAATCTAGTTGGCGGCTATATATTTACCCAGATCCGCGGATCTGGGTATTTAGAACCTGAGGACTCGGGCTTGGCAACGGGAGAAAGCTCCCCTATTCTAGCGCCCATAAGGATCTATTGAAGGGAATGAAATATGGCGAACTTTGTGGTGTTTATTGACTTGGAATCCGCCAAAATTTTTGAGCTCCATGGAGATACGGTGGAAACCCATATGCACCACCGCCATGAGATTCGTCATCATAGCGGAAGCGAAAAGGAACAGAACGCCCACAAGAATGCCGAAAAATTCTTCCATGAAGTGGCGAGCCACCTTAAAGCGGCCCACGAACTATTGCTCATCGGCCCCGGCGATGCCAAGGTGCACTTCAAGACCCACCTCATACAGCACGACCCCGAGGTCGGAAAAAAGGTAGTCGGCGTCGAAACCGTCGATCACCCGACAGACGGTCAGATGGTGGCACTCGCGAAGAAGTTCTTCAAAGCGCACCAGAGGTTTTAGATTCCAGAAAAAATAATGGCGCGCCCAGCCCTCCTTTCCCTTCGTAAAGCTATAGCAGAACTCGTAGGGACCTTTGTGATTGTCTTTGCGGGCTGCGGAGCGATCACGGTGGCAAACCGTTTCCCTGGATCGATTCCCTCCGGTGGCGTGCCTGTGATTTTCGGATTAGCGGTAGCCGCCATGGTCTACACAGTTGGTCACATTTCCGGAGCGCATTTCAATCCCGCAGTTACGTTAGCCTTTGCAGTGGCGAGACATTTTCCGAAGCGGGAAGTCCCGGTCTATTGGCTTGCTCATTTCCTGGGAGCTATTTTAGCCATAGCAATTCTCCGGGCGACCTTACCCTCAGGCAACGTTTTCGGGTCAACTTTGCCTAATATCCCTGCTTTTCAAGCGCTGGCCTGGGAAATCATTCTTTCCTTTTGCCTTATGTTCGTCATCATCGCCGTCGCGACCGACACCAGAGCTGAAGGCACCATGGCCGGAGCTGCCATCGGAGCTACAGTGATGATTGGAGCCTTCATTGGAGGGCCCGTCTCAGGCGCGTCTATGAATCCCGTGAGATCTTTTGCCCCAGCATTGTTCGAAGGTCGTTTCGAATCTCTCTGGATCTATTTCGTGGGCCCCGCTTTGGGCGCGGTATTGGCAGCTCTTCTTTACGAATGGATTCGTTGTGAACCGAAGGACGCCGAAGGGTGCTGCTAACGGGTTTTACTTCAAATTCCGCCGTCTCTTAGTTAAAAGAATAAATGGATCAAAAACCTGGAACCAAGGTCGGCCGTCTCCGCTGGGCGCTACATGCTCTCGTGATAGGCATCGGAGTGGGTCTGGGAATGACGCTTGGTTTAGGGCTCTACACTTTTCAATACGCCAAGGGGGCCTCCTATCTCACCAACGACCCCAAAGCTTGTATGAATTGCCACGTCATGAGCGAACAATATGAAGGTTGGCTCAAGGCAAGCCACCACAATGTCGCTACCTGCAACGACTGCCACGCGCCACATGACCTTGTGGGTAAGTACTATACGAAAGCAACGAATGGCTTTTGGCATAGCTTCGCTTTCACCACCGGAAAGTTTCACGAACCGATTCAAATTAAGGCAAGGAACGAAAGAGTGACGGAAAACTCCTGTCGCTACTGTCATGCGGCCATGGTTGACGCTATCGATGGACAAAGTCGACATGGAGGAGGCCTCTCGTGCTTACATTGCCACCGATCCGTAGGCCATCTACATTAGGGAGACGCTATGAAAGTCAAAAAAAGCCGCCAACTCATTCTTCTGTTCGGAGCTTCGCTCATTGCGGCCATCGCAGCATCCATGATGCTCGTGAATATTTTCGAGCACAAGCAGGAGTCAAAATCGGCGTTTTATCGGGTGGTCGAGTTAGATGATTCCATTCAAGACCCAGAAACATGGGGAAAAAACTTTCCGCTCCAGTACGATGGCTACAAACGCACCGTTGATCAGCAACGTACGCGTTTTGGCGGAAGCGAAGCAGTTCAAAAGACTCCTTCGAAAGTCGATCCGCGCTCGGTAGTGGCCCAATCTCGGCTCGAGCAGGATCCCAGGCTTCGCACCATTTGGAATGGATACGCCTTCGCAGTCGACTTCCGCGAAGATCGCGGGCACGCCTACATGCTGGAAGACCAGACGTTTACAGAGCGGCAGAGCGCCTCAAAACAACCCGGGGCCTGTCTGAATTGCCACGCCTCCATTTACGTTCCCCTTCGCCGAATTGGACACGGAGATCTCTTCAAGGGCTTTACGGAATTGAATGCAATGCCCTATGCCGAGGCTCGCAAACACGTCACCCACCCCATCGCCTGCATCGACTGTCACGATCCGGGAACGATGCAACTGAGAATCACACGGCCTGCATTCATGGAAGGGATCAAAGTTCTGAAACTCCATCAGGGGATCAAAAACTATGACGTCAACAAAATGGCGACACGACAAGAGATGCGCACTTTCGTCTGCGCCCAATGCCACGTGGAGTATTATTTCAAAGGCCCAGGGAAAGAACTGACATTTCCCTGGGCAAAGGGAAATAAGGTGGAAGAGATCGTTGCCTATTATGACGAGGTCAAACAAAAGGATTGGTCTCACAAAACCACTGACTCTCCCCTGCTCAAGGCCCAGCACCCTGAGTTCGAAATGTGGAGTCAAGGAATTCACGCCCGCTCGGGCGTCGCCTGCGCAGATTGCCACATGCCTTACTATAGAGAGGGAGCGATGAAAATCTCCGACCACCACGTTCAGAGCCCTCTGTTGAACATTAATCGGTCGTGCCAGACCTGCCACCATTGGCCCGAAGCCGAATTGAAAGCTCGAGTCGAAACAATCCAGGAACGAACGTTTCGTTTGCGAAATCTCGCCATGGATGCCGTCGTAGCTCTCATTCACGATATCGAAAGGGCGAAGGATAAGCGTGTGGGAGAAACGGCGCTGAAGGAAGCACAGGATTTTCACAGGCGCGCGCAATTCTATTTGGATTTCGTCGAAGCTGAGAACTCAACGGGTTTCCATGCCCCTGCGGAAGCGGCTAGAATTCTCGGCGAATCCATCGATTTTTCCCGACGCGGCCAGGAAAAAATAAGAAAATAGTCCCTTATTTTCCCTTCATTTTTTCTCAAGAATTGCCGAAACAACCTACGAGGTACCGAAACGTGTCCAACACTCGGGTTGCGGTAATTGGAGGCGGCATTGCTGGAATCGGGGCGGCTTATACGCTTACGAAAGGTGGAGCCTCGGTCAGTATCTTCGAGGAAAACCCCCATTTGGGGGGGCACTGCTTCGGTGTGCCCGTATCCCTCGGAAATGGAAAGAATATCCTCATCGACGCCGGAGTAAGCGACTTCAATATTAATCGCTTTCACAGCGTGAAAAGCCTGGTCGAGGAACTCGGGCTGGAATACTTCCCGGTTTGCCAAGACGCTTCCTTCATGACACCGGACAGAAAAACCTCCTGGTATAGCAAAAACGGCGAAAAGAGATTCGTAAATGGAAACATAGAGAGCCAAACTCTGCTGAAAGAGATCACTCGATTCTCCCTAGATTGTGTCGAAGTTTTAAGCGAACCAGCCTATGCGGATTGGAGCCTGAAAAAATATCTCGATGAGCGTTTGTATAGCCAGCAGTTCCGCGAGCTATTCCTTTTTCCACGCGCGGCGGGCAGTTTTCCCATGCCGGATGAGGACCCGAATGATTACAAAGTTAGAACGATCGTTGCCTTCTGGCACATGCACGGGATTGTCGGAACCACGGAAAAAGCGCAGCGAATGACGATTCGAGGAGGCATGTTCAATTATTGCCTCCAACTCGAAAGGTGGCTCACCCAACGAGGGGCGGACGTAAAGCTTGGAACCCGGGTGGTAGGAATTTCTAGGCAAGATGGAAAGGTGCGAGTTCGAGCGGTCGATCCGGCTCAGAAAAATATCACCGAAGTGTTCGATCACGTCATCGTGGCGGCGAATTGCAATCTCGTCCTTCAACTATTCGAAGACGTCTCCCAAGAAGAGGTGACTGTATTTCGCTCCTTGCCCTGGCAACGCGCAAGACTTGTCGTTCACCAAGATGAGCGCTTGATGCCATCAGACAGATCCACCTGGGGCGCCTACAACTACCTAATTGCGAAGGACGATCTTCCGAAAACGCGCCCCACGATCACATTCTACCCGAACCTTTTGGCGAGCCTGGATAAGTCGGTGCCGGACGTGTTCGTCACGATGAATCCCTTTTTGGAGCCCGGCCCGGAACGCATCATTGCTAATAAGTTCTTTATTCACCCGGCGATTCGGGGTCACGCCGATATCAGTAGAAAACGTCTTGAAAGATTGCAGGGGCAGAAAAATACGTGGTTTTGTGGAAGTTATACGCGCGAGCCCCACGTGCATGAACAAGCGCTTCAATCGGGCATTGACATCGCAACGGCTCTGCTCGAGCAGGGAAAAGGCCGAGCCCCAAAAACCCACAATCATTCTACTGTCTCTTTTGACGATTTCCTAAGGAGCATCTCGCTCTTTTCGGGGCTCGACACGGCTGTCCTTGATGACTTACAAATTCTTGCAAAGCCCGTTCGCTTCGAAGAAGGAACCTTTCTATTTCGGCAAGGCGAAGCCGCAGATGGAATGTACTTGGTGGTGTCAGGACAGATTCAAGTTCGCGTGAATGTTCCTGGTGGAGAAACTAAAGAAGTAGCAACGATTGGCCCTGGTTCTATCGTCGGGGAAATCGGACTTCTCGACGACGGTCCCCGATCGGCAGACGCCTTAGTTGAAAAGTCCTTCACCGGTTACTTCATGAGCTACAACCGCTTCGATGCCATGCGAAAGGAATTAGAGTTCTCTGCCTTTGCACTACTGGATCGATTTTCGAAGTTAGTTGCCACGCGGTGCAGGGAATTACTGAACCAGCTAATCCTAAAAGCATCGCCCGGCGAGGAAACAAATTCCACTCCCCCCACTCCCTGCTTCGCAAATCTCAAGGGCCTTCCCTCCGGCATTCCGTTCTTAAAAGAACTTAGCCCGTCGGATATCGAGCTGCTTTCGAAAATGACCCGCGGAGTAAGTGTACGTCGTGGAACTTCGCTGATTGCGCAGTTTTCAACTCCAAATCGAATGTACTTCGTCGTTCGAGGAGCCGTCGCTGCAACCTTCTATGACGGCGAAAAAAACCACCAGGTTTCTATCCAGGGCCCGGGACATTGGATCGGTCAATTGGGTTTCATTGATAGGCTCCCCCAGTGCTTGGAACATGTGGCCACTGAAAACTCTATTCTATTGGAAGTCGATTCCATGGAGTTTGAGAGAATTCGTCAGGGCCAGGCTCCACTTACCTTTAAATTTATAGAAGCCATCGCCTTCGACACGGTGAAGACACTGCGAAAGATAAACGCGCTCGCAGTCAGACTATCTACCAGTGTACGCGTCGATCAAAACAATGAAGTCTCCATGGACTGGAAGGACGCCCAAAAGCAGGCGGCTTAAAGGGGAGAGAACACATGTGTAGAGTGCTGATCTATAAAGGATCCCCAGAACTGGTAGAGAATTTCTTGTATAAATCCGATAGCGCCTTCGTCCAGCAGGCCCACGAATCTCAACTCCTAAACACCCTGAATCTCGCCGGCTTTGGTATTGCCGTCTGGGATGAGAGGTCTCTCAATCCGGGCACTCCTTTTGTCTATAAGAGCACCAACCTTCCCTTCTTTGATAGAAATTTGCGCGGCCTTTCTAGAAAACTCGAGGCTTCTTCATTACTCGCTCATCTAAGGGGAGTTGCCCTGGACGAGAAATCTACGATCAACGAAGCTAACCTACACCCCTTTCTCTTTTCCGATTTTCCAATGTCCATGGCTCACAACGGCGACTTAGCCCGCTTTTCAGAAATGCGATTTGACGTAGCCGAGTTCGTTCGGCCCGAAATTCGCTGCCGTGTGCAGGGGAACACCGACTCCGAGTGGATCTATGCCCTATTGATGTCCCAGTTCTCGGATCCCGCCCAACGACAACCTATGGAGACAATATTGAAAGCGATTGAATCCACCTACTCCATTTTAAGAGGAATCAGGGAGCAGAGAAAAATAGACAGTACTTCGGTAGTAAATCTTTTCCTGAATGACGGGGAAAGTATCGTCGCTACCCGCTATGCTTTCGATTTCGGTTGCTACGAGTTGGACCAGCCCAAAGTGAAGGATCTCGATATTTCCTATACGAGCCTCTGGTACACGAGCGGAACTCATTACGAGCAACAGGGAAAAGAATGGAGAATGGCGGGGGGAGCAAATCATACGGAGTCCATTCTCGTCTCCTCAGAGCCCCTTACCCTAGACACCTCCACATGGCTCGAAGTTCCCGAGTACTCGGCCCTCTATGTTGTGCGTGAGGGGGAAAAGAACAAGCTTGGGATCCACGCGATTGCCGCCTAGAATTGCCCTATGTACTTTCAACGACTTGCTGCTTATCTCATTCTATTTTTATCCCTTTCGGGAGGCTTCTCACTCGCCGCCGAGGCGGGCGGCGCGCCTCAGATCCGCCCGCTCGTTTATCTGATCATGGCCGTGTCGAGCATGGGAAAGACCACGCAGGGAGAAAATCTTGCGAAACGCCTAGGAGTTCGTTTCTACGAACCAGACGACTTTCTAGGTGAGGCAAACAAGAAGAAGATAGCTTCCGGAATGGCCCTCACCGACGAGGACCGGTGGCCTTGGCTCGATCACCTTCACGAAATAATCGAAAAACACCTTCGTGAAGGCAAGCAGGCGGTAATGGCCTGCTCTGCACTGAAGAGAATTTACCGACAAAGACTTGGCATTCCGAATCCAAAAGTTCAGCTGATCTATTTGAAAGGAACCCTGGAAATGGCGCTAGCCAACAATCGAAAGCGAAAGGGGCATTTCGCGCCGGAGCAAACCGTGCGAAATAATTTTGCAGTGCTCGAGGAACCGCTCCCGGAAGAAAACGCCCTCGTGGTGCCAATCGATCCCACCAATAGCGACCTCACCTTTGAGCGAATGGTGAAGGGCCTAGGGCTCTAAGGAAACAGAAAAGGGTTGGGAGTCACACCAAAGCACGACCTCAATAGAGTAAGAGACGATTCCAAGCAATTCAGCTTACCCACCTAAGATATTGATTTATATATACTATATATGACGTTGAGCCCGTTCCCCATTAGCATAGGTTAACGAAACCCTCCCCATTCATTGCCGGCACTGACTCGACGCATTACCAGTCAACGACAAGGGAGGCTTACATGAAAAAACTAATGACCATATTTGTGTTTCTTGGGCTAGCGCCAATCGCATTCGCCCACGAGACAGAAACCAAAAAAGCGTTACTGGAAATAGATACTATCGCGGGTGACTACGTCGCCAACGGCTCGAGTGAAGTCGTTGAACTAAAACAAAAGCCGTTCAACCTCAAACAGCAAATCAAAATTATCGAGAAGGACGTGAAGGGTTTTTCCGATTGTGAGATGGTGACCGTCGTCGGCCGCCGGAATAACATTAAGGATCTGTCCGATAAATCAATTCTGGATGACACAAAGATCGCTGACAAACTCAAAGCCCTCTATAAGAAGGGTCAGATCAAAGCAATTATTTCCCGTCAATGGGATGGGGCTTCGGGTGACGGCGAGTATTGCTCCGTGTGGGAGTTCCGCGTGTTCTCTAAGGACAACCACGTTCTATTGATGCACTTCGATGTTACGGATTGATCCTCAAATTAGAAAAGCCGGGGAGTGTCCTCCCCGGCCCTTTACTTTAGAAACCCAAAATTACATGCAGATGAAATCGTAGGCGCGGACGGTCTTGCGGCCGTTCGCCTTAGCACGTTTCGCGGCCTGCTCGAGGAGCCAATGGGCCCAGCCATTGAGTCCATCCATTGCGTCACCAGCGGTGTTACATCCCGCCTTCTTCAAGACGGCTTTCGCCTTACTGGCGATGATTAAAGGTTCCATTGATTTTTTAGCCATTGAGTTCCCCCTGAAAAAATATTCACAGAAGAATAATTCAGGAATCAGCGTTGTGAAAGAAAAGAGTGAACTATTTACGTCGATTTATAATATTGCGTCATTCATGACGTTTCATCTCGACGAAAAGATGCGCTCGGTTAAGACAACCATCCATTGCTTTTCTCCTTGGGCCGGCAGGTTTAGAATATTACCTCACCCGGGAGGCCCCGCCGATGGAAGCAGCACAACTTTTTGTCCGTTGCTTGGAAAATGAAAAGGTCGATACTATCTTCGGCCTACCCGGGGAGGAGAATGCCCATCTAATGATGGCGCTCCAAGACTCAAATATCCGTTTCGTTTTGACCCGGCATGAACAGGGCGCCGCCTTCATGGCAGATATCTATGGAAGACTCACTGGAAATGCCGGAGTTTGTCTTGCGACCTTGGGACCCGGTGCGACAAACCTCGTGACAGGGGTCGCCGACGCAAACATGGACCGTGCTCCACTCGTGCTTATCACGGCTCAAGCTGCGTTAAAGCGCCAACACAAGGAAAGCCACCAGATGATGGATGTGGTCTCCATGTTTCGCCCGATGACGAAATGGGCCACGACTATTTCACACCCCGACAATATTCCTGAAATTCTTCGAAAGGCTTTCAAGATAGCGACAACGGAAAAGCCGGGAGCCTGTCACGTGGAGCTTCCGGAAGATGTTTCAAAATTGGAGACCGCAAAAACGCCCTTGCTACCGCGAGGGATTCGAAGGAGCGTTCCCGACGATAAGATTGTTTCCCAAGCGCTTAGCCTCATCGAAAAGGCAAAGCGTCCCATCATTCTCGCCGGAAACGGCGCCATCCGAAAACGGGCAAGCGCTCAGCTAAGAGCCTTTTCTCAAGCAACAGGGATAGGAGTGCTCTGCACTTTTATGGGAAAGGGCGCTATCCCTCGAACCCAGGAACAATGCCTGTTCACTATCGGCCTGCAAGCCAAAGATGTCGCCTTATGCGCACTGGAAGCTTCCGATCTTGTGATCGCCATTGGCTACGATCTTGTCGAGTACAATCCTCAGCTCTGGAACCCCAAGGGGGATAAGAAAATTCTTCACATCGACTTTCTGCCGGCCGAAATCGATGAGAACTATCTTCCTACGGTTGAAATAGTTGGGGATATTGCGCACACGTTATGGATGTTGAATGAAAAGGTGGCGGGGCAACACCATGCCTACGACTTAGGCCCTCAAAAGGCCGCGCGAAGGGAAATGATGGCGGAATTCGCGATCCACAAAGATGACGACACTAAGGGATCTATTCGTCCTCAAAAAGCGCTTTGGGATGTGCGCCAGGTCCTGGGCGCCGAGGATATTTTATTGAGTGACGTCGGCGCTCACAAAATGTGGACCGCCCGCTATTACCAGTGTGATGCGCCCAACACCTGCCTCATCTCCAATGGGTTTTGCTCAATGGGTTTTGCCCTACCGGGGGCCATCGCCGCAAAACTTGTCTATCCCACTCGCCGCGTACTCGCGATCACCGGAGACGGCGGATTTCTGATGAACGTACAAGAGATGGAAACAGCTAGGCGAGCCGGCACAAACATCGTCGTCCTTCTGTGGGAAGACAAGGAATATGGGCTCATCGCTTGGAAGCAAACGAACGAGTTCGGCCGGCACACTCCGCTTGCCTTCGAAAATCCCGACTGGTTAAAGCTCGCCGAGAGCTTTGGCTGGGCTGGAATGCGCGTGGAAAATTCGCGCGATCTTCGCCCC
This sequence comes from Pseudobdellovibrionaceae bacterium, assembly GCA_023250715.1. Taxonomy (GTDB): domain Bacteria; phylum Bdellovibrionota; class FAC87; order UBA2466; family UBA2466; genus JAHFAF01. Next base: position 14,134 of record JAHFAF010000079.1, read on the forward strand.
CAGCT
>JAHFAF010000080.1 GCA_023250715.1 Pseudobdellovibrionaceae bacterium
GAAGGAAAAAAGAACGATCGATCCTTCTCGGTTTCAACGATGCGAACTGGCCGAAGCGAGCGATCTCACTCCCGCTATCGAAGAATTACGCACGCTACCCCAATTGCCCGAGGTAGAAGCCGTCGCGTTTCCGAGTGGTTCTCGCATAATCAAAGAAGGGGACGAAGCCGATTTCTTTTACGTGGTGATCGAGGGAAAGGTCACTGTCGTCAAAGAGGGAAAAGAGGAAGCTGTTTTGGTGGCGGAATTGGGCCCTGGTCGCTCTTTTGGAGAAATTGGCCTCTTAAAGGGAGTGCGCCGTACTGCTAGCGTGATTGCCAAGACCGACGTACAGCTACTTCGAGTGGAGAGAGTGCGTTTTTTGACCTGGGCAGCCGATACGGATCTCCTCGCGGATGAGTTGGGCTTCATGTTGAAGAAAAAATATGTTGAGCGTTCTTTTTCCCGAGCCATGCCAGGTCTGCGCCCAGAACTCTTAGCTCAGTATGCATCTGGCTTTCGGTTCCAAGCCTACAAAAAGGGCGACGTTTTAATCCGGCAGGGAGACCCCTCCGAAACATTCTTCGTCCTAGCCTCCGGGTGCGTCGAAATTCATAAAGAGGCATTCGGAGAAACAAAACTTGAGGCGGAGCTCAGCACCGGTAGCTTCTTTGGAGAAATGGGAATTTTGAATCGCCTACCTCGAAATGCCACCGTCCGCGCCAAAACCGACGTCGAGGTAATTGCCCTCGATCGAAAGGACTTCCTGACAATATTGAGAGAATCCGCAAAAACCAGAGAGGACGTCGCGGTGGCCGTTTGTGAGAGGCTCCTTAACCAGATCAAAGGGACCGAAAAGCCACCGGAACTATAAGAATCTAAACTGTTTCGTTCTTTTCACAATTGCGAGTGATCTAATCCCGCCCCCCACTGCGTCCTCTCTTATAAGGAGAAAACATGCTTTCAAAATCACTTCATTGGCACAAGTTTACGCTCATAGCGGGGGCCCTTATTCTAAGCGCCACGATCTCAAAGGGCGAAGGGGCAGGACAGCGCAATTGCGTAGGCACTACTCCCATGGAGCTCCAATCTCCCACCATTCAGGAGAGACTACAGGGAAATGCGGAAACCCTGGCATTTCCCACCGGCGGACTTTCCTGTGTCCCCGCCTGCGCGTTTAATTTTTGGAACAACACCTACCACAATGACGTACTTTACACATACTGTGTCCAGATGTGTTCACTGGGACGCCAGCTAGGATGCAATGCTTTGTTTGATAAATGTACGTCCCTTGAAACTGTTTCCATCGTAAACAAGATAAAGGGCAAAACAGCTATGGAGATTTGCCTTCTGGCCTACCATTCTATGTGCTTTTAGTGCTTTCGGGAACTCTCAACAGGTGCTTCGCATTCGCTCGCAATGACATTATAGTACCCCGATGGCAAAAGTCGTCGGCGTGTTTTCCACGCATCTTTATCAAGGATCTCTGCCTGGAAATCCTGCCTTAAACCGGGCTTTATCCAAGGACGTGGAGGATTTTTCCGCGCAGGACAAGCTGGGACAGAGCTGGTCGGAGGAGAATTACCGCAATGGCTATACCTCCTACGCCTCTCTAAGCGATATGCAGTTCCGCTCACCCACCTTTGCGAAATTCTCCGACCTGATGCAGCCGCATGCGACCAAGTTCGCAAAAAGCCTGGGCTGGGAACTCAAGGGCTGCCATTTGAGGATGACCACCTGCTGGATGAACGTCATGCCTAAGAATTCGTACCATACCCTGCACCTGCACCCCCATTCGGTCATCAGCGGGACCTACTACGTAAGCACGCCTAAGGGCAGTGTGAGTCTAAAGCTGGAAGATCCGCGCATGCCGATGTATATGAATGCCCCTGTAAGGACCCGTGGTAAGAATAATTCCCATTACTACGTAGTGCAGGCCAAGGCTGGCACTTTCGTCCTATTTGAGAGCTGGCTTCGCCATGAGGTGCCGCCGAATCAATCGGCGTCTCCCAGGGTAAGCATTAGCTTCAACTACGAGATCGAAGAGAATGATTAGTACGGAAAAATTAGGTTTAAGCTTTGGCGGACGCAAACTTTTTGAGGATGTGACGGTCAAATTCGTCCCTGGAAATTGCTATGGCCTTATCGGGGCGAATGGCGCCGGGAAATCCACACTGATTAAGATTCTTTCCGGTGAAATCGCGCCCACCTTCGGGGCGGTCAGCGTCACTCCGGGTGAACGCATCTCCGTATTGAAGCAAGATCATTTCGAGTTCGATGACACCGTTGTTCTGCAAGCCGTGATGATGGGCCAGCCAAAACTCGTGGCACTCATCAAAGAGCGAGAAGAGCTCTACGCAAAAGCGGAGTTTACCGATGCCGATGGAGACAGAGCGAGTGATCTCGAAGAGGAATTTGGAAACGTCGGGGGCTGGGAAGCGGAATCTGACGCCGCAATTCTTCTTTCAGGGCTGGGCATTCCTACGGAGAAGCACGCAAAGAAGCTGAAGGAGCTTCCCGACGGCGATAAGGTAAAAGTTCTTTTAGCCCAGGCCTTGTTTGGTAAACCTGACATTCTTTTGCTCGACGAGCCCACGAACCATTTGGATATTGCTGCGATCTCCTGGCTTGAAGACTTCATCGGAACATTTGAAAAAACAGTTGTGGTTGTTTCGCATGATAGGCACTTCTTGAACCAGGTGTGTACGCACATGGCGGACATCGATTTCGGTAAGGTAAAGACCTACTCCGGAAATTATGATTTCTGGTACGAGTCGAGCCAGCTTGCGCTCAAACTCCAAGAAGAAAAGAACCGCAAATCTGAAGACCGAGCCAACGAGCTAAAGGCCTTTATCGCGCGTTTTAGCGCCAATAAATCCAAGTCCCGTCAGGCCACCTCCCGCCGTAAGCAGCTCGACAAACTATCTCTCGAGGATATTCCAGCCTCCTCGCGCCGCTATCCTTTCGTCGGATTCAAGCCAGCCCGTGAGGTAGGCGATCAAGTCCTGCGGGTCGAAAATCTTTCCAAGTCATTGGAAGGCAAGTCGCTCTTTGCCGGGTTGAATTTCCGAATCGAAAAAGGCGATAAAGTTCTCTTCGTTTCCGAAAACGAAGTGGCTGTCTCCACCCTTTTTCGTATCTTGGCGGATGAGGTCAAACAAGATGGGGGAGAAATCAACTGGGGAATCACGACATCGAAGAGTTATTTTCCGAAAGACAATGCGGCTTATTTTCAAAACTGCGATCTCAATATCGTGGATTGGCTCCGCCAATTCAGCGAGGAAAAATCCGAAACCTTCATTCGGGGGTTTCTTGGCCGGATGCTCTTTTCCGGGGAAGAGGGGCTGAAAAAGGTGAAGGTGCTTTCCGGCGGCGAAAAGGTCCGCTGTATGCTCTCGAAGATGATGCTTTCCTCGGCGAATGTTCTTATTCTGGACGGCCCCACAAACCACCTGGATTTAGAATCCATCACCTCCGTGAATAATGGGCTCGTGCGCTTTCCGGAAATCGTTCTCTTTACCTCTCATGATCATCAATTCAACGAGACCATCGCCACACGAGTAATTGAAATTACAGAGAAAGGTGCGAAGGACTTCAAAGGCACCTACGACGAATACCTCGCCCAGAAAAAGAAGAGTTGAACCCTCCTAAAAAAGCACTATAACCCGAAGTTCCATGCGCAAAATCGCCCTCCTTTTGTGCCTAAGCCTCGCGGCCCCGTCCTACGCGGGTTTTTTTTGTCGAAATATATTCAAGACTTGGTTGGCGCATGAGATTGCCCTTCAGGGCCCTTCATTCACCCAGACAGAACTACCCGTAGCCGTTATCGGAGCCGGGCCCGGGGGACTTTCAGCCCTGAACTCCCTCACCAAGGCAGGTATTGCAGCGGTGGGATTCGAACGTAACCGACGGGTAGGAGGCGTCTGGGACAACCAACGCTCCGGAAGTCCTGCTTACGATAGCCTTGAAACGAATTCGTCCATTTCTACCCAACATTTAGGGGACCCGTGGCCCGCAGGCACGCCGGATTTCGTGAATAGGGAGTCGGCCCTTCAATATCTGATAGACTTTTCGAATCGGCATGAACTGACCCCGAAAATCCAATTTGAGACGGAAGTTCTGTCCATCGAGAAAACATCGCAGGGAACCTGGAAGGTGCAATTTAGTTCACCGAAGGGGGTCGGGACGCGGGAGTTCCGTGCGGTAGTCGTCGCAAGCGGCGTTCATCACAAATCCATGGCAGTCCTTCCTAAAGGTCTATGGGATGAGGGTTCTGCGGCGGGTTTGAAGGTCCTACATTCCGTGGACTATCGAAACAATGAACCCTTCAAGGGTCTACGGGTTCTCGTAGTTGGAATCGGGAACTCGGGCGCTGAAATTGCGACTGAAATTAGCCAGGTGGCCCAAAAAACTCTAATCGCAGTCCGCAGGACGCCGTGGATTGTTCCCTTGCGGGTGTTGGGCAAGCCAGCGGATGAGGTTGGTCGGGCAGGTCCTGAATTACCCCACGCATTCGAGATGTTTGTTTTTGGCTTTTTGCAAAGAATCACAGTCGGTTCTCCGGCCTCCCTGGGGTTTGAAAAACCGGATCACGATCTTCTTGGAAGATTACCCGTCACCGATCGGGGATTTGCTCAAAGCATTCGCGAGGGCAAAATTCAAATTCGCTCGACTGTTTCCTCATTGGAAAACGGGGTTGCCCACTTCACCAGCTCCGCTCAAACTCCCGAGCCAATCGATGCGGTCGTTTTCGCGACGGGGTACCGACAGGCCTTTCCATTTCTTCCACCCGAATACGGAAATGTCGCCGATCCAGGTTTCACCCTGCCCTTTCTCATTTTTCACCCCACGGAGCCGGGTCTTGTCTTCCTAAATGAAACGGTAGTGCCCCAAAGTAGCTGGTCCATCTTCATCGATCAATCCAACGCTATGGCCGCCTACTTTCAGGCCGAGACCACAAATCCGGAAAGAGCAAGGGAGTTCAACCTTCGAAGACAGAACCCGAATCCCAACTTCAAAGGCTCTCTATTCAGTGCGACGAGCGATCCCCTTCATGTAAATCCGCGCCATTACTCCGGCCCTTTAAAAAATCTTTCGGAATGGTTCAGAGAAGGCGCCGGTCCCCTTTAGCCCCCAGGGACCCTTTCTTTTTTTACCGGTCAGGTAACTTTCAAGGCTGCTTTTTAGGCACGTCGATTGCTCTTAGAAGCTCCTCGGGGAGGGACTATGCCCGGGCTTCTTGTTTTTCTACTCGCTTTTGCACCATTGGTAACCATCGCGGAGGGCATCCCCGATCGGATCGACTACCAGAAATACCTAAACCTCCACAACCAGCAGAAACAGCTCTCCGATGCGGCTCGTAATGATGCCGACCGTAAGAATCAGGAATACCAGGCCCGGCGCCAAGAACGCATAGGGCTTCAGCAACAAAAAACCCAGGTAGAGATACAAATCTCCGACGCGCAAAGCTCCATCTCTCATTACCAGCGGCGAATAGAGGAACTTCGGCAGAATATTGCGAACTGGAAGGCCTCCCTCTCTCAAAATGACTCGACCATCGCTTCTCTTCTGCAACAGATAGACGATCTCCAACGCCAAATTTCTTCTAAGGAAAATGAGGTTTCCGCTCAGAACAATGTCGTTCAATCCGCTTCACGCGACCGGGATCGTGCGCTTCAGGCTCTAAACGAGGAACAAAGAAGGCTCGAGGATATTTCAAGACAGCTCGATCAAGCAGTTTTCGAAAGAAACTCCGCTCAACAACGACTCGACTCAGCTCACAATGAAGTGGTTTCCCTGAAAAACGAGCTCGAGTCCTTGAAAACCCAAAAACAGACGCTTCAAGCCGAGATCGATCGGATTCAAGGGCAGTCGGAAAAGCTTCAAACCGATCTAAATTCCCTCAAGGCCTCCAAGACCTCTACCGATCAGGCACTCACATTGAATCAAGAAAAGACGCGGGCCGTTCGCCAGGCCCTTCAAGGCCTTCAAACACAAATAAATGATTTGAATTCTAAACTCCAGGATACCGATCAGAAGATCTCTTCTACGCAAAGCGAGCTCAAAGACAATGAGGCCCAACGCGCCCAGGTCTCCCAACAAATTGCAAATCTCCACGCCGCATTGACTAACCTCGATGCGAAACAAAAAGCGCTTGAACAGAAAATTCCAGATCTGAATTCAAAAATCACCGAGCGTCAGCAGGCAATATCCGATCTCGAGTCCACTCAAGGTGGCTTAGTAAGTCAAAAGAGTGCTATCCAGTCCAAGATCGATGAGGTTTCCGCCAAAATATCCGAACAGCAAGGGCGAATTGACGAGCTGAATCGCGCCATCGCGGATGTGGATTCTAAAATTTCCTCGAAAAACTCGGAGTTGGGATTTGCCCAGCAGGAAGATCAGGCTGTCCTTCAAAAAATCAAAGACCTTCAAACTCGGATCTCAAACCTCAACCAGAAGAAATCCACTCTTGAAACCAAGATCCAGCAAGCCTCTTCCGAAATTGCCGATAAAAAAGATACGATCCAAAAACTTCAAGGCGACATCGCTTCACTTGGAGCTCAGAAGAGTGAGGTAAGTGGCCAAGTCACCAATGTGAGCGCCAAAGTTCAAGAGCTTCAGGCTCGCCTAAGTGAAATAGACAGCAAACTTTCTGAAATCGATCAAAAGATCGCTCCCCTTCAAGCCAAGGTATCGGATCTGGGCGGGAAGATTAGTGATGCCTCCCAGAGGCTCGCTCGAATCACTCAACAGATCCAAACACTCGAAACAAAGAAACAGAATTTAGAAAGCTCCGCCACCAACCTTCAATCTCAACTTTCACAAATCGGTCCTTCTATTCAACAAAAAGAAGACGCAAAGAACAAGGCTCAACAACAGCTTACGGAACTCGAACAAACGGAAAAAGAGATCGCGGGAGATCTTCAAGAGGCCCAATCCAAAATTCCGGCCGTACAGAGTGATGTTCAAAATCTAAAGGAAAAGTTGCAAGACTCCCAACAGGACCAGGCGTCCCTACAGGGGGAAAAGAATAATCTCGAGGGGCAAATCAGTTCCCTCAGCCAACAAATGAATTCTATTGAAGCCCAGATTCAAGCCTTACAGGGCTCAGAAGATCCCGACGCCAAGGAAAAGATCAAAGCACTTAGGGAAGAGCTGAAGGACCTGACCAAGGATAAAAATCAGGCGCAGAATAAACTCGCCGCCGTCAATGATCACTTAGGATCACTCGCTACAAAAATTTCGAATATTCAGAGCAATCTTTCAGAAAAACAATCCCAGCTTCAAGCTTTGAATCAAAAGGTAAATGCTCTTAGCTCAAAGCTGACCCAGAACCAACAATCTCAATCCGCCGCTGAAAGTCGCATCCGTGAACTTACCCAAGACATCCAGGGCCTTCAGGCAAAGTCCCAGTCTCTTCAAGAAAAACTCTCTCAAACACAGCAAGAACTTTCCGCTATCCCAGGGCAAATAGCCTCCTTGGAGAGTGAAAAGAATCAGGTAGAAGCAAGAATTTCTCAACTTACTCAAGAGAAGAGCGCTGCGGAAGCCCGCCTCGCCGAAGTCACCGTAGAGAAGTCTCACCTAGCAGACCGCCGGGTGGAAGTGGCTTCGAATCTCTCAGAGCGCCAGCAACATTTGCAAAAACTTCAGCAAAAGATCGACAACATAGAAGCGGAGATCACGCAGAAGGAAGCACGAGTTCAACAGCTCACCTCATCCGTAGCCACCCTCGAGCAAACACTGAGCCAGGCCCAGCAGACCTTGGCCTCGATCCCAGCGGAAATCGCCTCCGCGGAGCACGAGCTAGCGGCTGCGCAAGCCAGAGAGGAACAGATTCAGGCAAGGATTGCAGAAATTCAATCTGCCCTTTCAGGCTTGAGCACGCAGAAGCAGGATCTCGTGCAGAAGCGCGATATTCTCGTCGCCGCGCAAAGCACCCACACGCAGCAATTGGCTCAGCTCCAGCAAAAATTATCGGATTTGGACGGAAAGCTTGGCGATATCGCGAACCGCTTGGCGAACGCCCGCGCAGCCCTGCAAAAGCTCACGCAAGAGCTGGCTAGTGCCCAGCAGGAGCTTTCTGCTATTCCCGGGAAAATACAGCAGGCGCAATCTAATCTGTCGGACGCCGAGCAGCGACTCGCACGGCTTGAACAAGAGAAGGAAAAACTCACTGAGAGCTTGGCCCAGCTCACCCAAGAGCGAGAAGAACTCTCGGCCCAGCTTGCCGATGTCACGAGTCAACAAGCTGCCCTCCAGGGCGAACTAGAGAACTTAAGACGCGAGCAGAATCAGCTCGAAAAGGCTTTGGCCGATTTGAATGGAAAGATTTCCCAAGCCCAATCTCAAATCGCCAATCTCACTCAACAGCTTCAGCAGAAAAGACAAGCACTGAAGGCCGTGCGTGAACGAATGGATATCATCACTCAATCACTCCTGCCCTCGAAGCAAGGCGAAGAAAATGCTGCTCGCATTGCTCTTCAATCAGCAGAGAAGAGGGTTCACCGTCTTCAAGACGATAAGGCGGAATCGATTGTCCGCATGCACGAAAGGGAGCGCGAATACGACACGGCTGATTCGAACTACCGCGGGGAGCTTACGGAGCTCGATCATTTACAGGGCGAGCTAAATGATTTGAAGCAGACCAAGTTAAATGCATCCCGACGTGTGGACGACTTACGCCAGCAAAATGCGCAAATGCAGAATAATATCGTCTCGGCGAATCAAGAGATTAGCTCCAGTTTCGATTCCATCGCCTCTTTGCAGCGGCGGATAGAAACGCTTAAAGCTTCTCTCCCCGGTCTCGAGGCCAAGATTGCTTCCGCTCAAGAGGTGGAAAATCTAACCCTCAATATTTTCGTCGCCGCGGATTCGGAAGCAAGGAGGGAAGAGGGAAAGACTGCCGTCGCGTTAGAGAAATACCAAGGCGTTCTTGCTCAGTACAACAAGGAGAAGGCTCAAGCCATTGCTGATGCAAAGACGGATGCAAGCACTCCTGGCGTGAAGGAAGCAACAGAAAGAGGAACGCTGGACGGATTGGATACCGGAAAGAGCACTGGTCGCAGGGAAGGCTTGGCGAAAGGCGAAATCGAGGGCAAGCAACGCGACTACCAAGTGGGGCTTGTCGATGGAAAAACCAAAGGCCAGACGGCTGGAACTCAAGACGGTACCGATCATGGCACGCAAGCAGGTCTTTCCGAAGGAAAAGCAGCGGGCTACCAATCAGGGCTCAAGAAAGGCTACGACAAAGGTGTAACCGACGGAACGGTTAAAGGGCACGAAGAGGGCTACCTCGCCGGGCATAGCGAAGACAATCATCAAAAGGGTGTCGAAGTGGGCCTTGTGGATGGTGCCGCTCGCGCAAAACAAGTGGCCCTCGCCGAAGATTTACCGCGAGGACGCGCCGATGCCGAAAAGGAGATACTCGCGACATCGCCTGAACAAATAGTAGAAATCGACAATAGCCAACCCGATCCTAGGATCGTCGTGCGATCACTTCTGTTGGGCTCACTAGGGAACGGGCCTCTAATGGCGCCTATCGGGAGGCCCGGGCGAGAAACGCCAGTCAGCGTTCCGCCGGTCGACTACCGCTTCCGCATTTACTTACACACGTATGAGCACCCAGATTTCAATCTCGCCTATCGCGCGACGTACGATGCCACTTACAAAGGCGGCTACGAAACGGGCTACCCGCCGGTTTACCGAGCGAAATACACCGAAGGGTACAACACTGCCTTTGAACCCGCCCATCAAGAGGCCCTAGCCGTCGAATACACGACTGAGAAACAGCGCGGTTACAACGACGGGTACAAGCTCGCTTACGAGCCGGCTTACGCCGAAGCCCGAGCGAAAGCGTACACGGAGAATTACCCAATCGGATTCGCTCGAGGCGAGGAAGAAGGCTTACCAGTGAAATACCAAGAGGGATTCGATGCGGGCCACTTAAAGGGCTACGCCGACGGTCTCGAGGAAGGGGCTGGGGTTGCTTTTAAGGAAGGCCACAGCGAGGGGGATTCCATTGGCTTTAACGATCACATCGTGGCGGAGCGCGAAGTGGCCTACCAGCAGGGACGCAGAGAAATAGCAGATCTCTACGCCTCTAGTGCTCAGGTCCATGGAATCGAAGCCCTGCTCGTCGATGCCAGCGGCGACGGCAAATTCGATGCAGGAGAAAAAATTACTATAAACGTCCGCGTGCGGAACTTTGGCGCTAAAACAGAGCCGAGAGGAAAGCTCACGGTCACCGTCGAGGATGTGGGTAAAAGCACGGCCTTCACCGAAACGAAAGCGATCTTGAAAGACCTTCCTGGGAAGACTCAAGCTCTCTTCAAGAACGTTCTCGCCGGCACGGTAGTAGGCGGCCACGATACGGCGGAGATTCGTCTGAAAGTGACGATTCGCGAGGAAGACAAGGTCGTAAGCACATACGAGATCGTAAAGCCCGTGAACTCCTTCTTGAAGGTTCACAGCTTCTCGAACCCGCTCATCGTGCCTTCGACAAGCCAATGGTGGATCGCCAGAGTCTGGATCGACAATATGGGCAAAACGATGACGCCCGATGGACTGCAAGTAAAAATCACCGCGCGCGACAAGCGGGTAAAGATCTACCAGGATTGGATCCCATTACCGCGAATTAACCCTGGGACCTATGGCATGGCGGAGTTCTGGGTATCAGTCTCGGAATTGAGCGATTACTCAAAAAACATCCTTGATGTGAAGGTGAAAGATAAGAGCGGAAAAGTCGTTTACGACGCCGGGTTCTATGTGCCCATAAAGCACCAATAATTCAGAAAATTCCGCTTTCTGCCGAAGAGGAGGGGTGAACCTCTGGTTTCCCAAAAGGCCGCAAACGCTGGAAGAGGCGAAGCTCAAGCCTTACTTCGTCCGCGAGAGCATTCTGAAAATTCTCTACACTCGCGGCGTCACGCGCGGGATCGAGCTTTGTAATACGCTGAAACTTCCCTTTGCTTTGATAGAGCCGGAGCTCCGACACCTTCGAGAGAACGATTGCCTAGCTCCCGTGGGAGGGGCTGGAATTGGTGGCTACGACGGGATGGACTTTGGCCTCACTCAAGAAGGCCGGACGCAGGCCTCGTCCATTCTCGAACGCACACCTTATGTCGGGCCCTCCCCCGTGGATATCGCTGATTATTTTGAGTCCGTTCACGAACAGAAGTTCGTATCCCGCTGGGTAAAAAAGCAGCACATCCAAGCTGCCTTCACGGACATCGTTTTGGACTCGAAAAATTTGAAACAGCTTGGACCCGCCATCAATTCCGGAGGCCCTCTCTTCTTGTACGGAAAGCCCGGCAATGGAAAGACCACGATTTCCGAAAGGCTCGGCAAAATTTTCAAGCAGGGAGTTTTTGTTCCCTTTGCCATTCAAACGGATGGTCAAATCATTCAGTTCCTGGATGAAAAGGTGCATAAGAGGATTCCGGTCGATAAACTTCCCGACGATCATCCAGCGAAAGCGGATCCGCGAAGCATCGACTCTCGTTGGGCGTACGTCTTTCGACCTTTCATCATTGTGGGAGGTGAGCTGACGCTAGAAATGTTGGACCTCACTTACCGCGAAGGGCAAGCCTCCTACGAAGCCCCTTTTCAATTGAAAGCCAACTGTGGCGTGCTTTTAGTCGACGATTTCGGGCGACAGATCGTAAAGCCTAAGGATTTCTTGAACCGTTGGATTTACCCCTTGGAGAAGAACACAGACTTTCTGACCCTTGAAAACGGCCGTAAGATCGAAGTGCCCTTCGAACAGATTCTCATTTTTTCAACGAATCTCGACCCCAAGGACCTAGGCGACGAGGCATTCTGGCGCAGAATTCCTTATAAGATCGAAATTCCGAGCCCCAATGAAGCGGACTTCAAAAGTATTTTCCAGGCAGTCTGTATCAAGAAAAAGGTTCCGTTTGATGAAGCCTCCTTCAAGTACCTGGTGGACAAATACTACAAGACTTCAAAAAGAGATTTCCGTGCGGTCCACCCTCGCGATATCCTAAACCACGTCGTGGACTACATCCTCTACAATGGGCTCGAGACCAAACTTACGCCCGACGTAATCGATAACGCCGTTGAGCCTTACTTCGCCAACGTCGGTTTCTCACCAGACAAGCAATGGGCAAAGGCGTCTTGAAACCCCTGTCTTTGCGAGGAGTGAAACGACGAAGCAATCTCGTTCTATACCAGCGCAAACGTCGTTTCGATCGCACCCCCGAGCCGAAAGGAAAACCGGGAAAAGGAAAGAGCCCCCTTCGTTTTGTCGTGCAAAAACATGCAGCCTCCCGCACCCACTACGACTTTCGCCTTGAAATCGACGGCACCCTAAAAAGCTGGGCCATTCCAAAAGGGATTTCACTCGATCCCACCGACCAAAGACTAGCCGTTCAAGTAGAGGATCACCCGATAGAGTACGGAGCCTTCGAAGGAGTGATTCCGAAGGGAAACTATGGGGCCGGCACCGTAATGATTTGGGATCGGGGGACCTATGCCGAACGGACCAAGAACGGGCTAGATCAAGGACATATCACCTTTATTCTCCAGGGCGAGAAACTAAAAGGAGAGTTTGCGCTCATTCGTCTAAAAGGGAGAGATCCGAAAGCGTGGCTTCTTGTCAAAAAGCGCGACGAGTTCATGCGAAAGGGAGAGGATTTAGCAGAAGAGGTCTCCGTACTTTCCGGCCGTACCATGAAGCAAATCGCTGAGCAGTCGGTTAAGAAAAGAGATATCTGGATTCCGAGACAGGGGAAAAAGGAATCGATCCCACAGCGGCGCATCCTTCCAATGATTGCCAAAATTTCCGTGGCCTTTCAGTCCGGGCCCGAATGGATTTACGAGCCTTTTTGGAGGGGCAAGCGGGCTACCTTGGAAAAGCAGGGGCACCTTCTCGATGGGGAATACGTCGGGGGCAAATTTATCGCTTACGATCTTCTTCGCTCCCAGGGAAAAGACCTTCGTGAGCTGCCCTTGGAAGCGAGAAAGAAAAAACTAAAAGGCCTGAGAGTTTTTGATAAAAAGATAGTTTATGGGGAACATACGGATGAAATCCCAACCTCGGAAAAATTCATCGCGAAAAGAAAAGATAGCCCTTACAAAAGCGGGATTGCGAGAGATTGGCTGCGGGTACTGAAAAAATCCGCCGAAGATTCCGACGAACGCCCGCGGCTTCACAATCTCGATAAGGTCTTTTGGCCCGATGAAGGTTACACGAAAGGAGATCTCCTCCGCTACTACGATAGGATCGCAGACTTCATTCTTCCCTACTTGAAAGACTACCCCCAGTCACTTCACCGCCAACCCGATGGCTTGAAAGACGATGGCTTTTTCCAAAAGGATCACCCGGGCTATTTACCAAAGCGAATCGAAACGGTGCGCGTATACTCCGCTTCTTCAGCCAAAACGATCAATTACCTTCTTTGCCAAGATCGTTGGACTCTACTTTTTCTCGTGAATCTGGGTTGCATTGAACTGAACCCTTGGATCTCTCGAAGGAAAGACTTAGATAAACCTGATTACTGTGTAATCGATCTCGATCCGGATGATAATCCCTTCGACCAGGTAATTGAAACAGCCCTTGAAGTGAATCGAGTCTTGAAAAAAATTGGTGTAAGGGCGTGGATCAAAACTTCCGGCGCATCCGGGCTCCACATCTGTATCCCTTTAGGCGCGAAATACGATTACGATACTTCTAGAAAGTTCGCCGAGGCAGTATGCGCCGTCGCGCACAGGCGGCTCAAAGGGTTTACGAGCCTCGAAAGAAATCCCGCGCGGCGGCGGGGAAAAATCTATCTCGACTTTCTACAGAACCGGCGCGGGCAAACCCTCGCCGCCCCCTACTGTGTTCGCCCGAAATCGGGTGCCACTGTTTCCACGCCATTGGATTGGAAAGAAGTGAAAAAGGGGTTGGACCCTTCCGCCTTCACAATTCAAACGATTTCTAGGAGACTGCGTCGTGTCGGAGACCTTTGGAAACCCCTTCTCTCCGGCGCTCCGGGCCAAGATATCCCCCCAGCACTAAAGAAACTGAGGAAAATTGCCGATCTAGGAGCGGGAGGCCTTCATGGCAAAGGTACCGGCAAAGGAACAAAAAAATAAGGCGAAGGCGAGTCCATTTAAGACGAGA
>JAHFAF010000081.1 GCA_023250715.1 Pseudobdellovibrionaceae bacterium
GATGCCTTGGTGGGGGGTCGCGAGAGTGATCAAATTGCGAATGTTTTTCTCCCCGCCTAATTTCTGAAGATAGTAGCGCGCTACGATACCTCCCATGGAATGGGCGACGATATCGACCTTGCGGCAGCGGTTTCTCGTTTTTAATTTTTCCACCGCAGAGGCCACTCTGCGCGCGTTGTGCTCGATGGATCGAAGGCTATTGAAGAGATTGATCTCGCCGAAATCACAAAATCCCTCTCGGCGAAGTTTGCGGCGGATCCAGGTGAACGTCGAAGGGTTATGAAAAACACCGTGGAGAAAAAGAATGGGAACTCTTCCCGCTCCGGCATTCCCCCAAAGGCGAAGGCTCAGCCTAGGGATTACACCCAACGGGTACAATTCATAAGTTAGAAGAGACGCTCCTGCCTCGCGGGTAGCGGCCCACACAAAGCGAGTGCGCTCCAACCAATCCCCCACCATCTAGCAACCAGTCTCATCGCGGTGCTTTCCAGCGGCAAGTCGCACCCCGCCAGGGATTACAAGTTCGAAATCTTTCCGCAACTTATCTAGGTTTTCGGGCTCAATATTTCTTGACACTCCGAGCTTCTAATTCGATAAAAATGGCGCACAAGAAAAGAGAACAGCAACGTATGCCAACACCCTCATTTCCCGAGGCGCCCGAAGGGATCAACCGGCGCACCTTCCTCACCTGGCTCACGGTCGGCTGGGCTGGCTTTGTCGGCGCTATGGGCGCTGGACTTACTGCAGTGGGGCGCCTCTTTTTCCCCAACATCACGTTTGAGCCGCCCCAACAATTCAAAGCGGGTTTCCCCGTGGAATATGCTGTGAACAAGGTCGATGAGCGTTTCAAGAAACGCTATGGGGTTTGGATCGTTAGAAATGAAAAAGGGATCTATGTGCTTTCGACGGTGTGTACCCACCTGGGTTGCACACCGAACTGGCTCGACGCGGAACAAAAGTTCAAGTGCCCGTGCCACGGCAGTGGCTATTATTCCACTGGAATTAATTTTGAAGGGCCCGCGCCGAGACCTCTGGAGCGCTTCCGGATTAATCTCGGGTCCGACGGTCAAATCCAGGTCGATAAGACTGCGAAATATCAATTCGAGAAGGGGCAGTGGAGCGATCCTAGCTCCTTCCTCGAAATTGTTAGCTGAGGATGAGGTTTTTAGATGGCCGGTAAAGGCGGTTTTTTAAGTTCAATTCGGGAATCCCAGGCCTGGAAATCCATTTTTCGCCACGGCCCGCCCGATAATACCCGCAATCGGGTGCTCGTCGTTTTGATGAACGTGTTTCTCCATTTGCACCCGATTCGGATGAAGAAGTCGGGTGTGCGGATGAGTTTCACCTGGTGTATGGGAGGAATCACCTTCTTCCTATTCATGGTGGAAACGGTGACTGGCGTTCTTCTCATGTTTTATTATCGGCCCACGGCGGACTACGCCTATGCCGACATCATCGCGTTGCGCGAGCATGTGCCGATTGGAATCATGCGCGAAGTGCACCGCTGGGGTGCTCATGCCATGGTCATCAGCGTGTGGCTCCACATGTTCCGGGTGTTCCTCACCGGGTCTTACAAGCCCCCCCGCGAATTTAATTGGGGGATTGGCGTTATTCTTCTGGTGTTGACCTTGCTTTTGAGTTTTACAGGCTACCTCCTGCCCTGGGATCAATTGGCGATCTGGGCGATCACGGTAGGATCTAATATGGCGCGCGCCACTCCATTTCTAGGAAATGAAGGGCCCGGGGCTTCCCTCATTAATATGTTGATGGGCTTTGATGTTGTGCACGCGGGTAGTGATGCGCGATTTGCGCTATTGGCAGGCCGGCTCGTCGGAGAAGCGACTTTACTTCGGTTCTACGTGCTTCATTGCATCTTCATTCCGTTGGTCGCGAGCGTTTTGATGGCGATCCACTTCTGGCGTGTGAGAAAGGACGGGGGGATTTCCGGTCCCCTCTAGACAACTATGGTCGAAACGATCACTGGTGCCATTAACCACATCTGCCGTCCGGCGATTCTTTTTACGATTGCCTGCGGAGTTTACTACGGCGTCTTCTACCACTGGCGACACCTCGTCGCTAGAAAGAGCACAATCGTAATCGTCGAATTGGGACTGGCAGGATTCATCGGCATCAGCATGCTGCACCCGACGTTTCGCAATATCGTCACTAAACCGGACAACGTTCCCATCGTCGGCATGCTCTTTCTCATCGCCTATTTCACTTGGCTTGCGATCAATAAGATGGTCACGAACGACAATCTCATCGCCGAGGGCAAAGATGTCGAGAATAAGGCCGAGTCGAAGCAGACCACCTACACCTGGCCCGATCTGGTTTTTAGCGAGTTCATCTGCACGATTGTGGTTTGGGCGGGGCTTCTCATTTGGTCTATTCTTTTAAAGGCTCCACTGGAAGAGCCGGCAAACCCGGTGGAAACGCCGAACCCGTCGAAAGCCCCTTGGTACTTCCTGGGTCTACAGGAAATGCTTGTCTATTATGACCCCTGGCTTGCCGGTGTCGTTTTCCCTAGTCTTATCATCGTGGGACTCATCGTCTTGCCCTACATTGATATCAATCCCAAGGGGAATGGATACTTCACTTTCAATGAGCGTAAATTCGCTATTACCACCTGGCTTTTTGGATTTTTGATCCTGTGGGTACTCCTCATCGTGTACGGCACATTCTTGCGCGGCCCGAACTGGAACTTTTTTGGTCCTTATGAGGTTTGGGATCTGCATAAATTGGAAGTGTTGAGAAACGTCGATCTTTCCGAGTACATCTACCGTGTCTTTGGGTTGAATGGCGGAAAGCTTCCGGACAATATTTTCGTTCGCGAATTTTTCGGAATGGTGCTGGTGCTGGCTTACCTAGTGGGTGGGCCCATTCTTCTCGCCCGTAAGATCATGCCGGAGATGTACAAGAAGATGGGAGCTCCCCGTTTTTATATCATGGCAATGCTTTTGCTCTCCATGGCTGCCTTACCCATCAAGATGGTTTTGAGATGGACGATCAATCTGAAATACATCGTGGCGATCCCGGAGTGGTTTTTTAACATTTAGGCGAACTGCATGGCGAACACACCCCAAAATGATCGGTTTTATAAACCCGCAAGCCTGATGAAATGGTTCGGCATCTCGAGCGTCCTAATGCTCCTAGTGACTCTCTGGATGCTGATGGATGACTTCGGACGTGATTGGAAGGGCTATCAGCGTGAGTTTTTCGATCTCCGTCAGAAAAAATATGATGAATGGATTGATGCGGCCAAAAAGAATGTCGATGAAGCCAGTTTAAAAACTCTGCAGGAAAAAGTGGGGGCCTCGGTGAAGGCCACTGAGGGGCACCAGAAAGATATCGATAAATTAGAAGGCGAACTGGTTCAGCTCAAAACGAAAGAAAAAATCGCCACCGTGAAATACCAGGCCGCCAAAGGCGTCTGGGACGTAGAGAAGTACGAGTACGAGGCTCACTTTGGCCACTACGATGCAGAAGGGCACCCGGACAAGATCGGCCCTAAGGGGGCTAAGGCGCTACAGACTCTACAAGCCCATTGGGATGACGTTTTGAAACTTCGGGGGGCGGCGAACGGATTTACCCAACAGGTCGATGCCAAGCAAAAGGAAATTGAAACGATCACTGCGGAAAAAACTGCAGCAGAAAAGGAATTGAAGGTCGCCCGCGCTTCTTTGGATGTTCTCTTGGATGGAAAAAAAGCGACGGAGCTTACCCTCTCGAAGATGATGCGAAGTGCCCCCATCATCGATATGGCGGATCCGACGTTTCGCTTGCAGCAAATCGTATTGCCGACGATTCGCGATGACATTTATTTCGCCAAGGTTCAGAAGGTCGACCGCTGTACTACTTGCCATATGGCAATAGACGTACCGGGATTCGAAAAGGAAAAAAATCCGTACAAGACCCATCCGAAATTGGACGTAATGCTGGGGGCTCGCTCGGCCCATCCCCTGGATCAAATTGGTTGCACCGTTTGTCACGAGGGCCGAGGACAGGCGACGGAATTCGTCCGTACCGCCCACACTCCCCACAGTGAGGAGCAAGAGAAAGAGTGGAAGAAAAAGTACGGCTGGCAGGAAATGCACCACGTGATCGAGAAGATGATCCCCCTTCAATTCACGGAAGGGAAATGCCGCGTCTGCCATAAAGGCACAGAGTACGTGCCCAAGGGCGAAAAGGTGACGGCGAGTTACCAGCTCATCAAGGCTGCCGGCTGCTACGGTTGCCACCGCATCGAGGGTTGGGACCACCTCCGCAAACCTGCGCCGTCTTTGAAGAGGGTAAAGGGAAAGCTCACCCGAGAGTGGATCGTGAAATGGGTGAGAAATCCGCAGTCCTTTAACGAGTTCGCGCGCATGCCGGCCGCGTTTCACCAGAGCAATATCCGCACGGAGGAGCACCTCCAGTTTCAAGAAGCGGAAATTCATGCAATTGCCGATTACATTATCGGGAAATCCGAGAATTACTCCCCGGATGTTCACCTGAGCCTCGGAAATGTGGCGAAGGGAAAGGAGCTTTTCAGTTCTATTGGCTGTCTGGGTTGTCATCAGGTGGACGATTTCGGACGAGCCCGTGGTCGTTACACTCAAGCTCCCGATTTGAGCACTGTCGGAAGTAAAGTCACCAAAGATTGGCTATTGAGCTGGATCAAAAATCCTCGTCATTATTGGGCCGAGACAACGATGCCCTCCTTGCGTTTGACGGACGCGGAAGCTTCCGACGTCGCGGCCTATCTAATCTCCAAGAAGAATCCTGAGTTCGAGGGATTGGCGGCAGGGCAGGCGAATCTCGAGGCGCAGAAAAAAACGTTGCGCCAGTACCTGATGCGCGACCCAACGTTAGCGCCCATTACCGATGCAAAAGTGGATGCCTTCATTGCGAAGCTCTCTTCCCATGAAATTACGGAGAAGCTCGGACAGAACGCGGTCATGCGTTACGGCTGCTTTGGCTGCCACGAGATCAAGGGCTTTGAGAAAACACAAGGGATCGGGACGGAGCTTTCGGACTGGGGCAGTAAGCCGGTCAATAAACTCGACTTCGGGCTAATGCACGATATCGGGCACACGAACGTGGCGTGGCTCCATGAAAAACTTTCCGACACACGGGTTTACGACAAAGGGATCGTAAAAGAGTATCTGGACCTCTTACGCATGCCGAAATTTGATTTTTCCGCTAGCGATAAGGAGCTCATCACAACCGCGCTTCTGGGATTCACGGCGTTAAAAGTGGATCCGCCCTCTGCGAAGGTACTGGCTGCTTGGGAGTCACAGTTTGAAGAGACTTCCCGTCTCGTTCATAAGTACAACTGCCAAGGCTGTCACGTGGCCGAGCAGATCTGGTCGGCCTTGCCAGAAGATGATCCGAATAAGGAGGAGCACGAAAAGGTTCGGCTCCGCACTGAGGGGAGAATTTTAGCGCATTTCGCGGAAGACGAGACATTAGGCCCGCCGCCTCTAGCCACCGAGGGCTCGCGTGTGAAAACACCGTGGGTGCACGCGTTCTTGCAGAATCCGGGTGCTATGAAACTTCGGGATAAGATAAAAGTTCGCATGCCGACCTTTCAATTCTCAAATGATGAGCTCAATACTCTCGTTACGGGCTGGGCTGCTCAAGGGAAGGTGGAATTCCCGATTCTTTCCGAGCAGCGCGTGGAATTTAAGGGTAACGAGCTCGAAGTGGCCCAGAAGATATTTACCCAATTGCAGTGCCAGAATTGCCATACGGTGAATCGTCACCCGACCCCGGACGAAATGGAAGGCGGGAGCAAAGGCTTAGCGCCGGATCTCATCAATGCCAATCGGCGTCTGCACAGAGATTGGATCGCAAATCTTTTAAAAGATCCTCAGAAGATGGTGCCGGGAACCCGGATGCCCGGATTCTGGCCCGCCGACGGGGCTTCGCCCCTTCCAGATTTAATGGGCGGAAACTCCGAGGCTCAGATACAATTGCTGTCGAAATATATTCAATATCTAGGTCAGGGAAAGCCCCACCGCGCTGAATAAGGAGAAATCATGTTCCCAAAAGGTATCCGTTACATTTCGGGAGTAGTCCTTCCGCTGGTTTTTTTCACCTCGTGCGGGAGCAAGGAATTCACTCAAGGCAAGTACGATGACATGAGCGAAGAGCGGCTCCTCGATGATAAATTCAACGAGACCGACCAGCGCATGATTGCCGATACGATGATTCAATCTCTGACCCAAAGTGCAGTCGTGGCGCAGGCAAAAAAGCCGCCCGTAGTGCTCGTCACCCTCGTGAAGAATCGAAGCCAAGAACACATCGACATGAAGAGCATGACCGACAAGGTGCGCGTCGCTCTCATTAAGAGTGGCAAATTCAAGTTCACGGAAAAGGAAGTCCGCGGCGAAATCGGCGAGGAGATGGAATACCAAAATAAATCCGGTTACGTCGATCCCGAGACAGCCCGCAAGAAGGGCAAGCAGATCGGTGCGAACTATTTTCTAACCGGCGAGATCACGGATCGGGTGCAGGAAGTGGGCAATAAGAAATACGTCTATTACAAGTGCACCTTTAATCTCGTCGATATCCAGACCGGCCTCATCGACTGGACCGACGAAAAAGAGATCCGCAAGTACTACCAAAAACGATCGACAGGGTTGTAAGCCATTACAATGAGACTGCTTCGCTACCGCTCGCAGATACATGCATTTGCGAGGCGAAGCCGAAGCAATCTCGTGGTGCTCGCGGGGATTCTCCTTGCGGGCTGTGCTAACTATTCCTCTCGCGTCCGGGAGCCCTTACTCTGGATTGACTCCGGTCAATATGATCTTGCGATCGATTCCCTAAAAAAACTAGCAGAGAAAAAAGATAACGACGAGCTTTTGTATCTCATGGATCTCGGCACGTCCTACCATCTGGCGGGCCGTTACCAGGAAGCCATCGAGGCGTTCCACGCGGCAGAAAAGCTCGCGGCGGTGCGGGATTATACGAGTCTCACGGAAGAAGCAGGCTCCGTTCTTTTTAGTGATGAGGTCGTAAAATACAAGGGCGAGGATTTCGAAAAGCTTCTCATCAATGTTTATCTAGCCATCGATTACACGCTACTCGGAAAATATGAGGACGCGGTGGTCGAAGCCCGCCGTGTGAATCACAAGCTCGATATTATGATTTCGAAAGGCAAAGAGCCTTATGAGCAAAATGCGTTTGCAAAGTATTTGGCCGCGATGTTGTTCGAAGCGCAAGATGAAGAGAATGACGCATTCGTGGATTACCGCCAACTTTTGAAGTGGAAAGGTAAAGAGGAGGTTCCTTATCTTGCGGTCCCCCTCTTGCGCCTCGCCGATCGCTTGAAGGCTTCTCAGGAGTTCGAGGAATACAAAAAACGGTTTGGGGGCATTAAGGATTTCAAGGTCGGGAAGAAGGAAGGGGAGGTTGTAGTTATTCTTGAGAACGGCAAAGCTCCCTTGAAGCATCCTTCCGAGCAATTTCGACTTGTCCCCGTATTCCTGCGCCGTTTTTACACGAGCCAGTATGGGTGGCTAAGCTCCGAGGGAAAGAGGGTGAAGACCTATCCCCTTTTCGATATCGAGCGCACGGCGATCAAGGAGCTTGATAACCGGCTAGGTGGCATCATCGCGAAAAAAGTGGCGGGCGTCGTTGTGAAACAGGCGGCGGCAGTAGCGGTGGAAAAAGCTACCAAAAGTGAAGCGGCCGGCCTCCTCACTGCGTTGCTCCTCCACGGAACGGACTCGGCCGATACGAGAAGCTGGACGACTTTGCCCGCAAAATTGCAGGTAGCCCGCTTGACCCTTCCGGCTGGACGACATGAGGTGCGCCTTGATATGGTTTCCACTGGAGGAACCGCGAAAGTGTGGAATGTGGACGTGAAGCCGGGATCCCTTCAATTTCTCCATTACCGGTTTAGAGATTAACTATGTCCGAAGAACTCGAGCTTCCCAGCCAATACGATCCTAAGCATGTCGAAGCGCGCCTCTATGATTTCTGGCAAAAGCTCGGCGTTTTTACTCCCTCGGCCGACGGGAAAAAGCCCCGCTACTGCATCATCATGCCCCCTCCAAATGTAACCGGTGTTCTTCACATGGGCCATGCGCTCATGTGCACCATTGAAGACGTTTTGGTGCGTCGTAAGAGAATGCAGGGCTTCGATACGCTTTGGCTTCCCGGAACGGATCACGCCGGCATTGCGACCCAAATGGTGGTCGAGCGGATGATTTTGAAGGAAGAAAAAAAATCCCGCCATGACTTGGGCCGTGAAGAATTTCTAAAGCGAGTTTGGAAATGGAAGGAACAATCCCAAAATACGATCTTGAGCCAATTGAAGGTCATGGGCTCGAGCTGCGATTGGACTCGGCTCAAATTTACGCTGGATCCCGATGTGTCGCTCGCAGTGCGAGAGACCTTTGTCCGTCTGTACAATGAGAAGCTCATCTACCGAGATGAGGCGATCACCCAGTGGTGTCCTCGTTGTCACACGGCTCTTTCTGATCTTGAAGTGAAATTCCAGGAAAAGCCCGGGAAGCTTTGGCACATTCGATACCTATTGAAAAGCGATCCGAAAAAGTGGCTCGTGGTGGCGACGACTCGGCCAGAGACTCTTCTGGGAGATACCGCGGTGGCCGTTCATCCTGAGGACGATCGATTCAAGAGCTTTCAGGGCGAAGTAATCTTGCCCCTCCTGAAACGTGAGATTCCCATCGTTCGTGACAGCTATGTGGATAAGGCGTTCGGCACCGGGGCGCTCAAAATTACTCCGGCGCACGATCCGAACGACTATATGGTCGGGAAACGGCACAGGTTGCCGGCGATCAATATTTTCGACGAATCGGCAAAAGTGAATGCTGCAGGTGGTCCGTATCAAGGACTCCCCAGGGAAAAGGCGCGTGAAAAAATATTAGCCGATCTTGTGGCTGAAGGCCTGTTGGAGAAAGAAGTCGATCACACGCACAATGTTGGTCACTGCGATCGTTGCGGTACTATCGTCGAGCCCAGGCTGAGTGCACAGTGGTTCGTGAATGCGCAAATATTGGCGAAGCCTGCGATTGAAGCGGTCGAGAAGAAAGAAATTAAGATTATCCCCGAGGAATGGGAGAAGACCTACTTCCAGTGGATGTACAACATCCGGCCCTGGTGTATCAGCCGCCAGCTATGGTGGGGCCACCGCATTCCGGTCTGGTACTGCCAAGACTGCCCCGCGATGCAAGCGGCATTGGAAACACCCGCGACCTGTCAGTCCTGTGGATCATCTCAGGTAAAGCAAGACGAGGATGTCTTGGATACGTGGTTTAGCTCGGGGCTATGGCCCTTTTCTACTTTGGGCTGGCCTAAAGATACGCTCGACATGAAGCAGTTCTATCCCACGGACGTGATGGAAACGGGCTTCGACATTCTCTTCTTCTGGGTCGCGCGCATGATCATGCTGGGGATCAAGATGGCGGGGAAAATTCCCTTTCATACAATTTATCTTCATCCGATGGTACGTGATGAGTACGGCCAGAAAATGTCGAAGACGAAGAATAACGTCGTCGATCCGTTGGAAGTGGTCTCCACCATGGGCGCGGATTCCCTGCGCCACTTCTTTGTTTCGAACGCCTTTCACGGGCGCGATGTGCGGGTGAGCGACAGCCAGCTTGAAGGCTGCCGCAATTTCGTCAATAAAATCTGGAATGCCTCTCGATTTGTTCTGCGCCATTTCGGTGATGTGAGAAAACCCAATCGGGACATGAAAAACGAAGTGAACCAGTGGATCTGGGATGCTTTGAATGAGACGAAACGCGAAGTGAATCAGGCGCTCGATCAATACCGCTTCTTTGATGCCGCGAATAAGCTCTACCACTTCTTATGGGATACCTACTGCTTCTGGTTTATCGAATTCATTAAGAGTGAAGAGGAGCTCGAGGCCCGCAAAAAAGCGAAGGAAAGCACAGCCGTCGAAGTCTTGGAAGAAACCCTGCGGCTCTTGCACCCCATTATGCCCTTTGTGACGGAAGAGATCTGGCAGCGTTTGGCTATTCGATCTCGCGCGCAATCGATCGCTTTGGCGAACTACCCCGAGCCGAGCAAGAGCGAAGAGTTCCCGCTGGCACGCGAGCGCATCGGCGTTCTGTGCAGTGCCATCGAGGAAGTGCGCCGTTACCGGGGCGAGAATAATTTGAGCCCGGCTAAAGTGATAAGGGTGGCTGGGCACTTGAGCGAGGCGAAGAAGAATTTCATTCCGCTTTTGGAAAAGCTGGGACGTCTTACCTACGAACAGTGTACGGAACACAAAGAAGAAACAAAATTCCATTTCCTGGACGCCGTCGATAACTCTCAAATCAAGGCGCGTAAGGAAAAGGAGCTCGAACAGGTCCTTCAGGCCCTTCATCGAGCCAATGAGAAGCTCAAGAACGAGCGCTTCATGAATAGTGCGCCCGAGAACGTCAAAGCGGGTGTCATTAAGCAACGAGATGACCTCCAAAAGGAGGCTACAGCGCTCGAGTCCTATCTCAAGGAACTCGGTGGATGAACCTTTCCGTCATCCTTCCCGTATGGAATGAAGCCGATAAAGTCGCAGCCTGCCTTACTCTCATTCGCCAAAGCTTTCTCGGGGAGGTCATTGTCGTCGATGGCGAAAGCGATGATAAAACTGTGGAGCTCGCCCGGCCTCTCGCAAGCTCTATCTTAAGGGGCCCGCGTGGCCTTGCCACCCAATGCAATCGAGGAGCTTCGAAAGCGAAGGGCGACTGGCTCTTTTTCCTATCCGCTGATTGTCAACTTCCCGAAGATTGGTTGGAAACGTTGGAAAAAACGTTTCTCTCTCCTTATGTAATCGGGGGAGGTTTCAAGTTGGAGCTCGACGATCCCGGGATCATTTTTCGTTTTCTGAGCTTTGGTGGAAATTTCCGTTCCCGCTGGGACTGCATTGCCTTGGGCGACCAAGGTCTATTCGTTCGACGAGAGAAATATAGCGAGATGAGGGAGGATTCGGAAGTTCCCTTTGCCCGCCTATGCTTTGATCTGCAACGGCAGGGAGAGTTCGTCCTTCTCCCCTCTCCCATGAAAAGTTCCACCCGGGCCTACAGAAAGAACGGGATTTGGGCTACGACTGCTCAACACATCAGTACTTATCGTCGCTTTAAGCAGTTTGAATTTGCGAGGCCCATTGGGCCGAAGCAATCTCGTTGATTCGACTCATACCACAAGACTGCTTCGCCTTTGGCTCGCAGATTCTACTCTTCTGAGCTAGTCTATACTCTCATGCAGGCCACTCTTTTTCTTCTCCGACGTTACCTCTTTCCCGAGCGCTCGAATTTGACGGCAATTGCCCTTTGGCTTTCTGTGCTCGGCGTAGCCATAGGAATTGTTCAGTTGATGTTGGTTCTCTCGGTGATGACGGGCTTTCAGAAATTTCTAAGGGAACATTACACGGCAATTACATCGGAAATAGTTGTTTTGCCGAGGCCGTCGGAGAGTGCTGCGCCGGATTTTAGGCTGGGGCTGGAAGGAACTCCGGGAGTGGAGGCCGCCACTCCTTTTGGTCTTGGTGCGGGTATGCTTCTGAAAAACGGTGTCGGCGGTGTCGTGCTCGAAGGCGTGGATTTGGAAACGTCCGGAAAGGTCACGCCGTGGGATCGCATTTGGACCGAGACCCCGGATCTCGTCGAGCAGGGGAAGACCCCTTATTGGATTTGGCTAGGGACTCAACTCGCGCATAAACTTCACATCAAGAAACTCGACACCGTCAACGTTCTCATCGCCGATGGAGACTCGAAGAAGATTTTGCCTTTTAAGGTAACGGCAATTACGAAATTCGGCATTTACGATCACGATCTGCATTACGCCCGAATCGATCTGCGTATCCTAAACTCGCTTTTCCGTAAAACTGCTTCCGAGCCGATGTACAAGGTAAAAGTAAAGCCCTCTGCGACCATCGAGGGGACCTCGGACGCGCTGAAAGAGAAATTGGGCCGAACTGCGACGGTGAAGCAGTGGAGTGAAATTAATCAAAATATTTTTCTGGCGGTACAACACCAGAAGCAGCTCCTTTTTTTAGTTTTAGAGATCGTGATTGCGCTCGCCGCGATGAATGTAGTGAATTTACTCATGATGAGCACGCACCAACGAAAACGGGATGTCGCGATCTTGCGTGCGATGGGTTTTCGGTTTCGAAATGTGGTTTGGTTTTTTATCGGCCAGGGGGCAGCGGTTGGGTCGGTGGGGATAGGGCTTGGGATCATTGCGGGAGTAGGGTTCTGCCGCCTCGTCGAGAAGTATCAGCCGTCGTTGCTTTCGGAGTCTATCTACAACGTCACTCGTCTTCCCATTCGAGTGGAGTTCATGGACGTGACCCTGGTCTCTGGGGTAGCGTGGCTTCTTTGTGTCGTATTCAGTTTGATGCCGGCGCTCAGAGCGGCGTTGGCGCGTCCCGTGGATGCCCTGAGATATGAATAAACCCGTGGCAGTACATCCCCTTCTTGTCGCGAAGGGTTTGAGAAAAGCGTTCACGAAGCGCGGTAGCGCTCCCATCGATGTTTTGCAGGGGATCGACATTACGGTGCAGCCGGGAGATCGGATTGCCATCGTAGGGAAGAGTGGTGCCGGGAAAAGCACGCTTCTGCATGTCTTAGGTACATTGGAAAAACCAACAGAAGGAACCGTTCATTTTCTTGGGCAGGATGTCTTTACTTACGATGAAGAGAATCTATCTAAGTTTAGAAACCAGCAGGTGGGCTTCGTTTTTCAATTTCACTATCTCATGCTCGAGTTCACAGCGCTCGAGAACGTGATGATGCCCGCGTTAATCGCAAATCATTCAAAATCCCAAGCGAAAGAAAAGGCGAATCACCTCTTATCCAGGGTCGGTCTTTCCCATCGCACCGATCATAAGCCGAGCCAGCTTTCGGGTGGGGAGCAGCAGCGGGTCGCTATCGCGAGGTCTCTCATGATGAGCCCAAAACTTCTACTGACCGATGAGATGACGGGAAATTTGGACCCTATCACGGGGGCCCAGGTGTTCGAGCTCGTTCAAACGATCGTCTCGGAATTCAAGCAGGCATTGATTTCCGTGACTCATGACGAAGCGATGGCGAAAACTTATGACAAGGTGTTCCGACTCACCGACGGCATTCTAAAAAAGAGCTAATTCCTTCGAACACTTAGGTTTACAAGGGGGTAGGGCTACAGTAGAATCGCCCCCTGTTGAAGTGTAGTAAATACAATTACTTAACCTGGGTATGCTTACGCCACCTTGTCTTTGCGAGCGGAGCGAAGCAATCCCGGTATCGCCGAGATTGCTTCGGCCCGTCGGGCCTCGCAACGACAATTTTTTTGTGTTTCCTCGCGTTCCCCGTGTTGGCTATGGCGGAAGTTGTTTCTGAGATCGAGATTCAGGGAAATCGAAAGATTGAAGCGGCGGCCATTCGAACAAAGCTTTTGACTCAGGTCGGCGCTAAGTTTGACTCGCAAAATATTCGCGAGGATATCCGTGCGATTTTCGCGCTGGGGTATTTCGAAGACGTTCAAGTCGATCGCGAAGAGAGTGCCGGCGGTGTCAAGATCCTCTACGTCGTCAAAGAAAAACCGATCATCTCGGGAATCGAATACGACGGGCTTGATGCGCTCGAAAAAGACGACATCAAAGATCTGATCCTGGTTAAGGAATACGAAGTCGTCGACCATGCAAAATTGAATAAGTCGGTCGAGAAGCTTTCTCAAAAATACGAGGAAAAGGGCTACTACCTTGCCGATATCCGGACTGAGATCGTAGCCGATGACTCGCGCAACGAAGCGAAGATCGTTTTTCATATTCAGGAAAACGATAAGATTCAGGTCAAGCAGATCAATATTATTGGTGCCAAGGTCGTGCCGTCCGCCGACCTTAAAGGAGTGATGCAGACGAAAGAGGGGGGTGCCTTTTCCTGGATCACGGGAAGTGGCGCTTATCGTGAAGCGGTCTTCGATCGTGATATTGCGGGGATGACATTCTATTACGGAACCTTAGGGTACGTGAAGGCGCGCTTTGGAAAGCCTGAGGTCAGTGTCTCTCCCGATAAAAAGTTCATTTACATCACTTTCTCTGTCGCGGAAGGCGATCAGTATTTCGTG
>JAHFAF010000420.1 GCA_023250715.1 Pseudobdellovibrionaceae bacterium
CACGGACTACAATCCCGGCACCTGTCCAAGCCGTAATTTGCCTTTGATGTCGACGATAGCATGCAGCCAAATGAAGATGACAATCCCGGAAGGGATTGCCGCCATCACCTATAACGCCGCGGCCGCCTTGCACCTCGAGCATCAACTAGGCGCCCTTCTCCCCGGCCGCCCTTTCCGCGCCTGCCAGCTCAAAGCGGAGTCGTACGAGGTCTTGCCCTACAGCTTCGGCGAGTTAGATTAAGGGGAAGGTGTCCCCGAGGCGAAAGGTGATCTCGCTCCCTCTTTCTTTATCGACGTCCAAGAGGGCGTGAAGCAATTGGCTCTCGCCGTTCTTGAAATCCTTCGCTGCCACCAATGCCGTTTTATGAATTTGTTGAATCTTTGTCATGAAAAATTATTACCACGATTTTTTTGACCCACTTGGAAGGCCACAGGATCAACGATTAAGAAGCGAGAAGAGATTTTCTAGAAAAATAACGAAGGAAAGCGTTAGAGATAGCAACAAGCACACAAGGGACGATAAATTAAGAGATCATTCAACCGGCAAGAAATTCCCGGAAAGTACTCGTCAAGAAACATTTTTGGTAGCGCAACCAACCCGCGTGGCCGGCTTTCCTGGGCCAGCAAAGCGGCCCGGGAACGCCGCGCCCCTCTCAACCAGCGATACTTAGAAACCGAAAGTGTGCTATGTCCCCCGTATGGAAGCTAGCATCTGTTCCTCTTGCCGATCCCCCAAAGGGCAACTCCCCTGCGGCATATGCGGGGTCATTCTGTGCAAGAAATGCGCGCAAGTTCTCGAGAAAGATACCTTCCTCTTCATGAGCCCCATTCCCGCCGAGCTTACCCACCGATGTTATTGCGCCCCTTGCTTCAACGACAAGGTCGGCCCCGCTTTGGACGCTTACAATCAAAACGTGCGCAAAGCGAAGGCGGTGTTCATCTTCACGAAATTCAAGGGTGAACAGACCCGCCTCATGAAACGAAATGAAAAACCAATCCAAGTGGAAGGTTGCCTCGATGAACGAGACACACTCTTGCGGTTAGCTTTTCTCGCAGTTAAAGTCGGATGTAACGCCGTAATTGACGTGGATATCCGCGCCAAGAAGCTCAGAAACGAGGGCTACCAAACGATTCGTTGGCAAGCTAGCGGAATTCCCACCAAGGTGGATGCGGACAAACTTAATCGCCAGTAGGTTTACTATACACGGCGGCGAGCCTTTCGAGAATTTGCTTCGCTCCCATTTTCTTCAGCTTCTCGATATTTCGTCTCGGAATTTCGGCCAGATCCTTAGGATTTCCTGCGATTTCAGAAATACTGTCCTCCCGTAGAAGGTGGATCATCGGGTAGGGAGATCGGTTCGTGTAATTTTCCGGCGCTTCTGGATCAGTTCCATGGAACTGATAATTGGGATGAAACCCCAATATCTGGATGATGCCGCTCAGACCAAGGTCGAGAACTAGGTTTTCGGCGACACCGAGGAAGTCATTGAAGTCTAGAAAATTGCCAAAGACTATGGGGTGGATAAGAAAACTTGTTTCCACACTCTCCCTTCGAGATGCCACGAGCGTTTGCATTTCAAAGGTCAGGTCAACCAATAGAGCCGAAGCATCCGAAGCTTCGGAAACCGTGTAGCGAATTAGGTCAGCGTCGAAAACTCCCTTGGCGAACGGGCATAGGTCTAGCCCGATTACCATCGAGACAATCCAACGGCGCGTAATTTCGATTGGGTTCAGAGATTCCATCTTAGTCTAAATAACTGGACCCGCTCATTTGCTCGGAGAGTTTCCAAAGACGGGAAGCGGTTTCCAAATCATGAGCCGCGGCGATGGCTTTGACCCGCTTCGGGGGCCCCTTTATCTCCATGAAACCAGCGGGGCCAAAGTATTCTCCCCCTTTTACGTCGGGAGCCAGAGCGGCACAGAGAGAAGGTAACGCCCCGTCGGCGGGGCCCTGCCCAAAATAAGGATTTAGAAACGTAAATATCTTGGTGTGAACCTGGAGGTTTGTCTGAGTCCAGCCAGGATGGGCGGCGACGGCAATTGTTTTGGCATTGGCCCTTCGCAAGCGGCGATCTAACTCCATAGTGAAGAGAAGGTTGGCGAGCTTGCTTTGGGCATAAGCGCCGGTCTTGGAATATTTATTTTCGGCATTTAGGTTACTGAAATCCATCTTTCCCTGTCGGTGAGCTAGGCTGCTAACGGTCACCACGCGGGAACCTGGAGTCGAGGTCAACCGCTCTAGCAAAAGGCCCGTGAGAAGAAAATGTCCGAGATGGTTGGTGGCAAACGTTAGCTCATAACCTTGAAGTGTTTTCTCCAGAGGGGGGAACATCACTCCCGCATTATTGATTAGATAGTCCAGGCGGTCGTACTTATCCCCAAACTTGCCCACGAAACTTTTTACTGAATTCAGGTCGGACAAATTGAGGGTGAGGACCTCCACACGAGCGTTTGGGACGGATTTAAGAAGGTCTAGTTTGGCGGCCTCTGCTTTTTCGACATTGCGCGAAGCCATGACCACTTGAGCGCCCTTCCTGGCCAGGGCGCGGCAGGTCTCTAGGCCAATTCCACTATTTCCCCCAGAGACAATGGCTACACGGTCTCCCTGTTCACGGACCTGTTCGATTGAAAAATTCATAGGACCTACTTACCCGAGAGAACTCTCTCTGGTCAAAAGAAGCGATAAATCGGTGACAATTTTCGGCACCTAGTGCTCGAAAGCGCCTTTGTGCTATAAGCCCGCGTGCCCATCTTTTCTATTCTCATAGCCACTCTGGTGGCAGCCATTTGGGGCTATAACTTCGTCGTAATTCACTATGGCCTCGGCGAGTTTCCGCCGCTTCTTTTTGGAAGCCTACGCTTTGTTTTCGCAGCCCTTCCGGCGATCTTATTTGTTGGAAGGCCTTGCACCTCGTGGCGCGCTGTACTCGCCTACGGTCTTTGTCTCACGGTCGAATTCGGCCTCATTTTTGTCGCGATGAATGAAGGATTCGGAGCGGGTTTGGCTTCCGTAGTTCTACAGACTCAAGCCTTCTTCACTCTCTTGCTTTCGGCGCTCTGGATAAAAGACAGGCCAACCGCGGCTCAGTGGGTGGGTGTTGCCGTTGCCTTCTTAGGAGTGGTTCTTCTTTCGGGAAAGCCGGAGCTTCTTGGAGGCTGGTACCCTCTTACTCTCATTCTTCTGGCGGCAGCCATTTGGGGCGCCTCCAATATTTTAGTAAAACAAATCGCTCCCTCAAACGGACTCAACTTCGTTGCCTGGTCGAGCGCCATCCCTCCCATCCCTCTTTTCTTTCTTTCACTTTGGATGGATGGCTCCTCAAAAGTAGTTCAGTCCGTAACTCATATTACTGCCACGGGCTGGTACTCCCTCGCCTATATCGGTTGGGTATCGACGGTATGCGGTTTTGCGCTTTGGACGAATCTTCTTCGGAAATATTCCGCAAATAAAGTGGCGCCCTTCACGCTTCTAGTTCCCTTCTTCGGGATCACTTCAGCCCACCTTTTATTGAGTGAAAGTTTTACGCGTGATCAACTTATTGGCAGCTCACTTTTAATCCTGGGTCTAGTCTTCGCCAATCTCAAGAGAATACAGCAACCTAGTTTGCTGACTCGTCCTCATCCACTCGTAAAAGGCGCCTAAATCCCTCTCAAAGTTGATAAAATAGGGCATGTCCTTTTCCTTGCCCTTCCTATTTTTAATCGCATTTTGTCTTCAGGCGTTCGCGCCAGAATACCCGCCAGCCGTCACCATCAATTACACGGACGAAACCGGCACTCACTTAGGGCAGGCTTTTGTAAGTAAATGGGTCGGATTGAACGTGCCGGTAAATGGCGATAGCGTAATTCCGATTCAAGCCTTTAAGCTCGAGTATCAGGACCTCCACGGAAAACACCGGACCGCCTTCACCACCAATGCCTTCTTGGATGAATATGCAAGGGTAGCAAAATATTTTTCCGATAAGAGAAACGAGTCCTTGCTTGTTAGAAGATCCACGG
>JAHFAF010000421.1 GCA_023250715.1 Pseudobdellovibrionaceae bacterium
AAAACAACTTTCTCTGACTTCCGGTTTTAAATGCACTTGAGCTATAGATGACCGGCCACTCCGCTCCTTTCTCAATTTCTAGGTGGCAAGGGTCAGTTGGATCCGGAAAGGCTAGTATGAAGTTTCTGTTCTGTATTTTGCTTGTGTCTTGTTTAGGTGTTTCGACTCTCGCTAATGAAACGGGGGATCAGGAAGTAAATGAGGGTTTCCCATTGACTGGGAATTACTCCAGCGATGTCCTTTGGGCGGCGGCAGCCGCAAAATTCAGCTTGGCGGACGTCGGCCGGCTGATGAAGGAATTCATCGAGGATTTCTCACCCGAAATCACCAATAATAATATTCGCCCGCTCCTGGAAAGCCTAGATATCGTATATAAACTTGCGGAAAAGAAGGAGAGTAAGCGGCGTATTCAATCCCAGTTTACAAAATCAGATCATCACTATCAATGGCTAGTTCTGAATTGGGAACCAAAATTTCATAAAGTCGCCGTTGGTTTTGAGGAGTTTCGAAAGAAGTATAAAGCTTTAGAAAATGTCATTTTTGGCAAATAAAACGAGCCTGCAAGCGTGGCGATAAATAACCTATTCAATTTGTAAACTTCAAGAGATAGGTCCCCTTTTTGCATCCGTTTCTGTTTGAGGGGATTCATCATGCGCAATCAACTGGCAAAGTTCCGATCACTTGCTTTCGCCTTATTCACATTTCAAATGATTTCCTGCGCGACTAAGTCTTCGCAGGAGGTAGAATTACAATCAATTGATCCCGACCCCTGCGGCACTCCGGTGACCTCGGTACGACTCGGGCAGCAGGCTCAATTCGTAGTTTCATTTCCCGGGGGAATCGCTGATTGGAAGAGAGTCGGACAGATCTATCACGGAGATTCCACCTCGCCGGGACCGTTCGGGCCGGGGTCTAATCCATTAGCGATGCTCGAGTATGGCGGATCTGCCGGGAGCGACAATCGAATCACCGTGACCTTTGCGTATACAATCCGTCTGGATATCGCGGATGAAGCGATTCGGGTGGCAAAGCAATACCCGGGCACCGTTACTGAGCTCGTGCAATTCATTGGCCTTACAGGGGAGAAGGCCTCTTGTGAATTTACCACCAAGCTCTCTCCTTGATGATCTTCAGTAAGGATCTACGATGGTAAGAAAGAACTCGTCTGGCTTACCATCGATGAAGGTAACGATCACTTGGGATGGACGAACAGAAAAAATGAGCTCTTCGTCCACGTGAATGGTGACGTTTGGAAGATCTCTATTCGTTTCGAGGGTCAGGGTGGGGGGCTGTCTTGCCTCAATCATTTTTTCTGTTAGGTGGCGCATAGCGAGCACGTAAGCGGAGGTGACCCGATCCTTCACTTTCTTTGGGATTCTTCCATCGTCGAGAATTGCCTCTACGGATCGTCCCCGCACATCGTTGAAACGAAAAGACTGCCGGAATCGATTGACGTCGAGGGGGCGAATGACTTTGATGATACCTGGATCCAGCGGAAGGCGATTAAGCAGATCGAATCCCCACGCTTCCGTTTCGAATTTATCTCCCAGCTTAAGAGTCTTTTCGATAAAGATCCCTTCCGGTGTTTCCACCCGATGGATCTCCTCGCCCGTCGAGCAATAGGCTATACAAGAGACCCTTCTCTCGGGTTGGGACAAATCGGGGACAATGACTCCCGTTACGGGCGCGTATGGATTGCGATCGAGTGGTATTTTGAATCGATACCAGGCAGAGCCATAGCTTTGATCTGAAAACTCCGTTCCTTCCAGCGCCCGCTCCAAAACTAGATTACACAAATTGCGAAGGGCGGCCATGGGACTTAACGGAAAAGCGAGGCTTGGCCATAGAGCTACCACGACCAATAAAATTACCGAATTCCCCCGCACCGTGAGTCAGAATAGAAGTATACATTTTGAATACGGAAAGAATTAATTTCAGGAGGTATTCGTCGGGCGTATTCTACGCACCTGCTCCTCGCGCGAGGATTCCTGAGAGGTTCTTGGCTATTGCGGTTACGTGATTCCGGTCGAAGGCAAAGACTTCGGAGGCCATAAAGCCTAGGAGAAAACTCAAGCCGGAGATAGAAAAGGCAATCGCATTCAAATCCCTTCCTTGAGCGATCTGGCCCTTTGCCTGGTAGTGGAGAAGACGGGTTTTCAGGAGTGGAATTTTTTTCTGATGAACATGGGCGCCCATCTGCTTGCCTAGCTTTTCATCCACGATCGCGCGCGACATAACGACACGGATGAAATCGCTCTTTTCGCGCATGTCGGTGCAGGAAGTGGTGAGGACCTGCAATATCTCTTCTTCTAACGTATCGACGAAGGGTAGGTTGGCGAGGAGCTCTTCGTTTCCTTCCTTCATTAGTATATCGGTGATGGCGTGAAGCAGGCCCGCCTTGCCCTCGAAATAACGCTGAATTAAAGCCTCGGAAACTTTTGCCCGCTTCGCGACTTCACGCGTAGTGGCGGCGTCGTAGCCGTGCTCAGAGAAGACGGCAATAGCCGCCTCGACCAGTGCTTGCTGGGTGGCTCCTCTGTCCCGCTTCTTTTTTATTGCTGCTGACATAAGTAAACAACTGACTACTTAATTGTTTGTTAATATTAGGAATTGGTCAAGAGTTAGTTTGTAACTACTCTGAATTATAGTTAAAAAATCATCATATGCAGATTTGACTCAGGCGTGAATCATCCCTATAATTTTGTAAGTGGATGCTTACATAGGAGCAGGGATGCATCGCTTGTTGGTTTTATTTTCGAGTCTAGCCTTTACCGCCCAGGCCGCCGACCTTTACCGCTCGGATGCGTATCTCAAGGATGTGCGCGCTAATAATTTGGAAGTGAAGAGCGCTCTTCAAGCCGCGGAAGGGGCAAGGCGCCGTTCGCAGGAAGGCGATCTCGTCACCTCTCCGGCTTTTTACACCCAAGCCCAGGCCGGAGCGGACTCGAAATTGCCGGTTTTGGCATTCTTCAATTACACGAAATTGGAAACTCAAGGCGTGAGCCTCGGAGTTTCACAGCTCACGAGCTGGGGCCAACAGCTCAAGGTCTATTACAACGCCATCCACTACAATTATGTGGATCTGGTGTTTCCCACGCCCGGAGCGGGTCCGAAGACAAGGTTCTTTGATACCCAGCCAGGCCTCGAGGTCACGCAATCGTTTTGGAGCAATAGTTTCGGCCGTGGAACTCGTGCCACGCGCACGCTTCTCGAGTCTCAAGCGATGGCCTCGAGCTATGCCTCGCAGTTTCGGGCGCGAGCCGCTCTTGCAGCTGCGGAAGAGACTTATTGGAAATTGGTCATTGTGCGCGAGAAGCTGAGCATTTCTGCAGTGGCGCTCGAGCAAGCGAGAAAAATTTTTGAGTGGAGCTCCAATCGTGCAAAACGCCACCTGGGAGATGAGGCAGATGCTTTGCAGGCTCGCGCCGCCTTGGAGGCGAGGGAGCTAGAGATTCAAATCGCTCGCGATGAAGAGCGAACTGCTTCTCGTGCCTTTAATAAAACGCGCCAGCTGGATTCCGATCAGGTGAAGGAGCTACTCGAGCCTTTGCCCTTAGAAAAGCTCACGAAGCTCAAGGCCGAAAATCGCATGGACAAGCGCGAAGATGTGCGTGCGGCGGAAGAACAACAAAAGGCAGCTATTGCGGGAGCCGCTGCGGCGAGCGAAAAAGACTCTCCCACATTAGATCTCACGGGCTCTTTGTCCTTCAACGGTCGAAACGATAACTTTGGGCCGTCGATTGGGGACCCCTTTTCGGCGGGGAGAACCACATGGGCTCTCGGCGCAAAGTTCATCCTTCCTTTGGATCGAGGGGCTGCGAGTGATGCAGTGAATGGCTGGCATCAGGAAGAGAAAGCCGCGGAACTTATGCTCCAGCAAAAGCTCTTTGAACAGGAGCAGGACTGGAAGGACCTTGGGAAAAAATTGGAGGAGGCTCAGCGCCGGCTCGAACTTGCGCAGAAATTGGTGGCCGCGCAAAAGGCAAA
>JAHFAF010000422.1 GCA_023250715.1 Pseudobdellovibrionaceae bacterium
TATGTATGCTATATTATACAATACGTCTCTTTGGTATCTCGAGAATGAGAGTTGGATTGACGCCGTCATGGGGAAGAAGAAGGCTTAGTCTCAGAACTCCAAAAAAAATCGCACAGACATTGAGCACAGCTCCGTAACTCATTGAAGTTACAGGCTAAGCGTTTCGTTGTCATGTACCGTTCGAAAAGCTAACTTTTATTTTTTGAACGGGGAGATGGGGTGCGCTTAGTCGACGAGCATTTTGCTGTGGATAACTCTCCCATCGTTGAGCAGCGGGAGTTGTTTGAGTTAGGCCCGGAGGATCTTGAGCTTTTCAAGTCCGTCGATCGGATGGTGGTTTTCTGTCGTGGGTTTTGTGTATTCACATTTGATCCCACTGATCGATTTTCTCGGAACTACTGCATCGCTCAATTACACTTAGCGGGCGGGATAAATCTTGGTTGTTTATCTGAACTTTTTGGTTTGAGTTATCAGTACTGCTCAAGAATTTTGTCACGGTTCAAAAAACTGGGCGTAGACGGATTGCGGGAAGAGACGTCAAAGAGACTTGGCAACCGTCAGATCATCGACGAGAAGATTGGAGCGATGATCATTCTGGAAAGGGCCAAGGGAACGAGTTATGAGCAGCTTGCGGAAAAGATCCGATTTTTATTTCAAAAAAAGGTTGCGTTACAAACGCTTCGCAATTGGACCAATAAGCGAAGTGTCGCTGCATTCAAAGAAGATGGCGGAGCCTTTTCTCAGTTGGCTCTGGAAGCAAACCAGGAGATTTTTGAAAATAGTGAGACTGGCCGGTGGCATCGGAACATATATGCGGGGAGCATGATTCTGTATGCGATGATAGAGCGAAGTGGATTTCTTCGTCCCTTTGCGAAACATATGAGAGAGGATTTTTCAAAGAAAGAAACGAGCGCGAGTGTTCATCGGGTCATGCTCACGTTGTTTTTCTTGCATGCGATTCGTTGTAAAAGTATCGAACAGGGTAAACATATTGTCGGGAAAGACTTTTGCCAAATTGTTGGCGGGAGTTTTTTGCGCCTTCAGTCACTTCGTTACGCGATTGATGAGATTGTGAAGACCGATGGTTTTGACAGAGCACTTGAGGCGTACTTTAGAGACTTGATAAAACTTACGGAGAAGGGTGATCGGGTCTACTATACAGACGGTCACTTTAGCACCTACTACGGGAAGGCGGTTGTTCCAAAGGGCTGGGATCCGCGCCGCCAGATGGGTTTTAAAGGCCGGAACACGATTTATCTTCACAACTCCGCTGGCGAAAACATTTATCTTTTCGAGTCCGCCACGAACACGTCGCTAGCGACGGACATCGAGACGCTCATTGGAGACGTAGAGAGATTGGGCATGGGGCTTAAGCGAAACACCTTGTTCTTTGATCGAGGTGGTTACTCGCAAGCGTGCTTTCATTTTTTAAAAATCAAAAAGAAAATGTACTTCGCCACGTACTTGAAGAACAGGAAACAAGAACGAAGGATTCCAGAGGATCAATTCAAGTATTGCGAGATAGAGACAGAAGGCGGTGAAAAAATAGAGTATCGTCTTTTCGAGGGAGAGCGCCGTTGGAGTAAGTGCGGGAGTGTTCGAGTCATCGTACTCTTAGCTGATGACGGCCATCAGATTCCGATTCTGACCAACAATCCGTATTTGAAGCCAGAGACCATCGCATTTCTTCTCTCTAGGAGATGGCGCGAGGAGAATAGTTTCAAATATATGGGGCGCCATGCGAAGGGCGACACAACTGGCGGGTGAAAGTCCCCCCGGCAAAGGAGGTAGCAGCCATGCCGTAGCGAACATTGCGTGACCAGTCCCGGCGACGGGGCGCACGATGCGTATGGAGCGAATCACATAAGCCGAAATGCGAAAGCGTGAAGTAATTGAGCCCCGACATTGAACTGAAACCTGCAGGCCAAACCGTCATATAGGAGGAAGCCAACAACCCCACGGCCGTCAAGAGCGAGGACGTGGAGCGCAGCGGGGTCTGAGAGCTTGGCGTGTGTGAAGAGTTGTGTCAGTCAACATGGGATACCTCGCTGCCTCAAGGCGGATGCTTGTAGGTTGCTTGCAAAGGATGAAACCGAAGAGGTGACCGATGGGTGCGAGGAGTCTGAGGGGCCGTAGTACCGAGGAAGCGGAGTAATGGCCGTGGAGGGAAGGGAATACCCCAGTAACCGATAAGCGGAAAGGAGACACAAGCCATGTCTACACAGCATAGGGATTTAATTGGCTTGCCGACGAAACTAGACCGCATAGAGGGAAGATCAAGGCGTGATCCGAAGACGGTGTTCAATAATCTTGGGCACGTGATCGATAAGGATATGCTGCGAAGTTGTTTCTACGACCTAGATGGATCGAAAGCCGTAGGCATCGATGGAGTAACGAAGAACCAGTATAAGAAGGACCTAGAGATAAACCTCGATAAGCTACTGCTTAGCATTCGCCGGGGATCTTACCATCCCAAGCCGTCGCGTATCCATGAGATATCGAAGACGGACGGGACAATGAGACCACTGGCGATAGCCTGCTTTGAAGATAAAATTGTCCAAGAGGCAGTGAAGCAAATTGTGGAGAAGATTTATGAGCCAATTTTCCTAGATTGCTCGCATGGATTCCGACCTAAGAGAGGATGTCAAACGGCGCTGGTCGCCCTGAATAGACATCTGATGGATAAGGACTGCGGTGCAGTACTAGAAATCGATCTCAGAAAATACTTCAACACAATTCCACATGAACCGTTGATCAAGATGTTAAAGGAGAAAATCTCTGATGAGAGATTTCTTCATTTGATCATCAAGCTCTTGAAAGCGCCCACCCTAAACAAGATTGGGATCCCGGTGCGCAACGAGATTGGCTCTCCTCAGGGCTCGATTCTCTCACCCGTCATCGCGAATATTTACCTGCACCACGTGCTGGATCTCTGGTTTGTTCAATGGAACAACCGCCAGTACGGAGGAAGCGGGTCGATGGTGCGATATGCAGACGACGCGGCCTTTACATTCCGCTCGCTTGCTGCGGCTGAGAGATTTCGCCAGCAACTGACGGATCGGCTCAGTCAATTCGGAATCGCCATCCACGAGGGTAAAACCAAGTCCCTCGTCAGCGGGTCCCGCGAGGCACAGAACTATGCCAAGCGGGAAGAGCGCATGCCGACGTTCACCTTCCTTGGCTTCATGCATGTCTGGGGAAAATCCTGGAACAAGAAGCTAGGAATCATGTTCTGGCGGGTGAAACGTCGGACTTGTCCGAAGCGGTTCAGACAGAAACTGGCCGAGCTCAAAGCCTACATCAGGAAGAATCGTCATCACAAAGCTCTCTTGGTGAAGATTAAGAGCGTGGTGCAGGGGTACGTGAACTACTTCGCAATCAACGACAACAGCCGGAGAGTGGCACAATTCATCCTCGAGGTGAAACATCTACTCTTCAAATGGCTTAATCGGCGGAGTCAGAGGAAAAGCTTTAACTGGAAGGCGTTCGGGGCGATCTTGAAAAAGATCGACTTCCCGAAATGTCCGCGCCTTCGGAATCTGTTCTTTACCTCGAAGGCGGCAGGGCTCAGCCCTGCTGTGTGCCGGTGAGGAAGCCGGATGCGTGAATAGCGCCAGTCCGGTTTTAATGGGGGCGGCCATTGCGAAATGCGCCGCCTACCTACAAAGAACGACGGAATCGTAAGAAACCGTTTGAAGATTGAATCCGCGATCTCGATGCGAAGGCGTTCATAGAAATTCAGAAGGAGTTCGGTAGCTTCGATGTCTATATTTGGAGTTTTGTCGGCGGAAAGCCTATCGCACAATGCCGAAAGTCTCTTCGTGATATCCCGTATATCTTTTCTCGATGCACATTAAAACGTTCTATGTCAGCCTAGCATTCGTTTTTATTGTAAGATGAAGAACTCAAGAAAAAGCCGTATTTGTGGGAGGCCAGTTCACTGGAATGAGCCGCAAACCAACCTAGGATTTTACGAATTTGA
>JAHFAF010000082.1 GCA_023250715.1 Pseudobdellovibrionaceae bacterium
GCTCGGCAAAACTGAATTTTTCCGCGATCCAGTGAAACGTAGATTTGGAGTACGCGCATACATGCGTAGGGTCTTTGAGGTAATGCCATCTCGATAGATCGGTGTCCGCACTCCGAAGCAACGTCATTATGGCTAGAAGTCCCCGTGGTCTGAGCAGCCCCCGTAATCGACGGAACTCTTCTCCAGGTGTGAAAAAGTGTTCCACGACTTCTGAAGCAAACACGAAATCGTACTGAAATTGCAAAAGCCTAGGATTCGGCCAAAAGAGAGGGTCGTATCTTTGAATCCGATAGGATCGTGCTTCGAGCATTTCAGCGAGAACCGGCCCGGTCCCAGCTCCGAAATCAAGCCCGGACGTGCCTGGGGAGATTTTGGCGCAAATTGCCTCCAAAAGAGGCGTTACGAATTCACGATAACGGGGATCGTTTACGTCGTTGTTGTGCTTTTCATAGCGAGCTTTTTCATCGCTCTGGGAGATTCGCTGACCGGGATTCAAAAAAAGAAGGTCGCAACAGGTGCAAAGATAAAACTCTCGCGTGGTCGGTGCCCCGATAAGAGATGTCGAGCTATTCGAGCACAGCGGGCAGCTCATCTTATGTCATCTCCTTGGATTGAACCGTTGTATAGCGAGAGGCAATCTCCTGCACCATCGGCTGAACGGCATGCTGTAGAAGTTCTAGGGTTTCCTTGGAGTCGGCCTCAAATCGCAAAACAAGGGCCGGCTCAGTGTTCGAAACTCTGATGATTCCCCATCCTCCTTTTCTCTCGAACTCAACCCCGTCGATACCCACGATCGCTTTCATCTCCGCGCCAAATTGTTTCCGAATGGTTTCAAGCGCGTCCCACTTAGCCGAATCGGGGCAATGGATTCGGATTATCGGAGACATAAAGCTCTGGGGGAGTTCCGCGAGCAGGCGCTGAGGCGTTTTTTCCGTTTGCGCCAAAAGACATAGCAAACGATTTGCCGCGTACATCGCGTCATCGAATCCATAGTACCGATCGCGGAAGAAGAAGTGTCCACTGCTTTCGCCGCCGAGTGTCGCGCCGACTTCATCCATCTTCGGATGGATCATATTTCTACCAGTCCGAGAGCGAACTATCGTTCCTCCCCACTGCGCAATGCAACCTTCCAACTTTCGGGTCGCTGTCACGTCAGCCACGATGGCTGCACCTGGTTTGGCCAGTGCCACTTGCCTCGCAAACAAGAGCAGAAGATCTTCTCCTGTGATAATCCGGCCCGTTCCATCGACAGCGGCAAGGCGATCTGCATCGCCATCAAAAGCGAGTCCTACTAGAGCGCCGTTTTCAACAACGGCAGTGATAAGTTTTTCTAAGTGAGCGGGTACAGTCGGATCGGGAGGATGATTCGGGAAGCGACCATCTGGCTCAGCATGAAGCTCCACCACTTTACAGCCTAGCCGTCGCAGCAGCTCTCCCGCCAACGGACCTGCCATGCCATGGGCGCTATCGACGACAACTTGAAATCCGAGAGGTCTTGGTGCGTCCTGTATGATTCGGTCGAGATAGGAGCTTGTGACGGAAACAGGTCGAGTCCAACCCGCTCCCGTCATAAAGTCCTGGTAATGAGACATCCGCGCAATCTGCTGAATTTCATCCGCTCGCAGGGGACGCCCGCCAAGCATGATCTTAAAACCGTTAAAGGCGGCCGAATTGTGGCTTCCCGTGATGGCAATTCCGCCATCAAGTCCCAAATGAAAGGTCGAAAAATACAATACCGGCGTCGCCACAGGTCCAAGGGCCATGACATTTATCCCGGACGCATTAATTCCCTCAATTATCGACCGATAGAGCCGCTGTGAACTTTCGCGGCAGTCGTGGCCAACCGAAATTTTTCTCGCGCCATTCCGCTTTAAGAACGACCCGATCGCGCGACTTAACCGGAGCATGACTTCCTCGCTCAACTCCGTATCAGCGAGTCCTCTAATGTCATATGCTCTAAAAATTGAGGGAATTTTGTTCATCTAAGATTTTGGTTGTCATCCGCATAGCCGATTTAAGTAGGTCGAAACAGGAACGGAACGTGAGGAAGAAGCTTAAGGCGGTGTGAGGCAAAAAAAGAGACGGGCGAAAGACATATAAGCAAGTAGAACGCGTTAGCGGGGGACTAGTCAACCCGAAACGTCAAACATCTCAATGCATTAAGTTCCTATCTCAAAAGCTGCCGCAAGATATTTCTAAACTCGGCGTTCGCATCCGCGAGTCCGTACAGCGACTTTAACTCAAAAAGGCCCACAAACCCCCAAGCCCCCATTGCCGTGGTCGCTATTTGCAAACCTTCAATTACGGGAGCCCCCAACGCGCTAAAAACGCCGTCCAACAAATCCTGGTGAACGGGAAACGGAGCTGTTGTATAAAAGCGTGATGTCTTTTGATTCCCTTCAACGTTTTCCCTATCGCCCCATTTGTACTCCAGGTTGATTCCTCCTTTGGTCCCTTCGCGGACTTCCATAAAGAACTTATTTTTAACTGCTCAGCTACTCGCTGAGCGCTTCGAATCAAAGGGCACCATAGATGAGGTTTCAATCCTATCTCCACAATCAAGTCTCCAGTTCCGTACTGGAGCGTGAAGTTACCCGTCGTCGCACGTTTGCGATCATTTCACATCCTGATGCGGGCAAAACGACTCTCACTGAAAAACTGCTCCTCTATGGAGGAGCCATTCATCTCGCGGGAGCGGTGAAAAAGAAGGGGGGACAAAAACATGCCACCTCCGACTGGATGGAAATCGAAAAACAACGCGGTATCTCAGTTACAACGAGCGTTCTCGCTTTTGAATATCAGGGCTACCAAATCAATCTACTGGATACCCCCGGCCACAAAGACTTTTCCGAAGATACCTTCAGGACTTTGGTGGCAGCAGACAGCGCGGTAATGCTTCTGGACGCCGCGAAAGGGGTTGAACCGCAAACACGAAAGCTTTTCGAAGTGTGCAGAATGCGTGGCATTCCCATTTTCACTTTTATCAACAAAATGGATCGCTTTAGTCGCGAACCCTTAGACCTGCTCGACGAGCTTGAGAAGGTTTTGGGCATTCGATCTTGCCCCATTAGTTGGCCCATCGGAATGGGGGACAGGTTTCGCGGCATCTTCGACAAGGAAGCAAAAGAAGTCCATTTTTTTGAGAAAGAGGAACACGCAAACGCACGAAAGAAGCTCCCCCCGGAAAGAGTTGCTGGCATCAATGACAAACTCATTCGAAATTTAATGGGCTCCCCTGACGATGACCCAGAAACGAAAGAAACTCTTCATCGCGAGCTTCAAAACGAACTGGAGCTTTTGGAAAT
Organism: Pseudobdellovibrionaceae bacterium; assembly: GCA_023250715.1. GTDB lineage: Bacteria > Bdellovibrionota > FAC87 > UBA2466 > UBA2466 > JAHFAF01. The sequence goes on from JAHFAF010000082.1 coordinate 3,306, forward strand.
TGCGGGGGATGCTTTCGACCTTGAAAAAGTTTTGTCTGGGAAACTCACGCCCGTGTTCTTTGGAAGCGCGATGAATAACTTTGGGGTGCAACATTTTCTGGAACATTTCATCACGATGGCGCCAGCGCCGGGCACCCGAAAAAGTGTCGAGGGAATAGTGGAACCGACAAATCCGGCCTTCTCGGGATTTATATTCAAGATTCAGGCAAATATGGATCCTTTGCATCGAGACCGGGTGGCCTTTATGCGAGTGTGTTCCGGGAAATTCACGCGCGGCATGGACGCCATCCATGGAAGGCTCAATGAAGTCTTTCGCCTTTCCAAACCCATTCAGTTTTTTGCACAGGAACGCGAGCTGATTGAGGAAGCATGGCCAGGCGACATTGTCGGGCTGCTGGATACTTCCGGAGAGCTAAGAATCGGCGACACGCTTTGCTCGGATCGGGCGCTTCAATTCGAGGGCGTTCCGAGGTTTTCCCCCGAACATTTCGCCGCCGTCGTTGTCTTGGACCCGCTTAAAAGAAAGCAACTGAAGAAGGGGTTGGATGAGCTTTCAGAGGAAGGAGTCGTTCAAATTTTTCAACAACCAGGACTGGGCGATAAAGATCCCATTCTTGGCGCGGTCGGCGCGCTGCAATTTGAAGTTCTCCAACACCGCCTGAGAACCGAGTACGGCGCGGAAATTAAGATTGAGCGACTCCCTTTTATTCGAGCCCGATGGATGGTGGGCGATGGTGCGAAACCCGAAACGTTCAACGATCACTCCGATACTCGGTATCTCCAAGACCGGGATGGAAATCCTGTGATTCTTTTCGGAACTGACTGGGCATTGAATTGGCATAGTGGAAAATATCCCGGCGTTGAGTTCTTGCCTACGGCCCCGACAAGCCATTCAAAATCCAATAATTGACCGATGGGTGGGTAATAGATAAAATCTTAACGCATTTATGAGAATCACATTCCATACTTCCTCGCCCTTTCCTTTTCAGCCGACCTGAATCCTTCTTCTTCGTAGTAATGCCGAGCTACCTCACCTTGGTAGATTCGGTCTCGTTTCTTCCCCTTTAATGTGGTGACCGACCAAGGATCAGGATGGAAAAAGACTTCATATCCAAGACCGACGAACTGAGGCAAGCGCTTCTTCAGACCAGCCAATTCGCTGAGACTGCGCTACGCACTTCGGTTATGTCGCTTATGTCATCGGGAGCGCCCGAGTCCAGGGACCCTGTCATTCAATGCTGGTGGGCGGGCATTTGTCAGCACCATAGTCAAACTTGGGAAGAAGCAATGGCCCTTCTCAAATGTCCTGGTTCTTGCCACGAGTTTCACGACTTCAAAGCGATTCTTTCGATTGTTGGGGCCAATGACACGTTAAAGGAAGTTGGCGAACGAGCGCTTCGAATCTCTAGATTTCAATTTGCTGAGTCAGCGAGCGAATTACTGCCACGCGTAGCAAGGCGAGAGCTTATATTTTGCTAACCGGGATGCCGCATTACCGAAGGATCTCTATTGTGAGTCATCTCAGTAAGACGCAGACGGAGGAATTGCGACAGACCCTTTCGGAACAAAAGGCCCTGTTAGAGGAGCGCCTTTCGGCTACAGCTGACAATGTAAAGCCGGTCAGCCTTGATGAGCCCATCGGTAGATTGAGCCGAATAGACGCAATGCAGCAGCAAGCTATGGCAGCGGAAAACAGAAGGCGCATGGAAATTCAGCTGCAAAGGATCATTTCCGCACAGGAACGGGTTCGTACAGGTGCCTATGGGCTCTGCCACGGATGCGAGGAGCCCATTGCTTTCGCGCGCCTCAAGAAAAGTCCGGAGACCACCCTGTGTGTCGGGTGCCAGAGCACGAAAGAGAAATGACCACGGTGAAATGAAGAAGCTCAAACTCATTGTCGGTGATTTTCACCTGGGTCAAGGGCTACGACTTCCAGACGGAGGAATAAATCCACTGGAAGATTTTCACCATGATGCTCGTTTTGCTGAGTTCCTGGAACACTATACACTAAAGGAATATAAGGGCGCGGAACTCGAACTAATCTTCAATGGCGACATGCTCTCGCTCACCCAGGTAAGTTATCACGGTCATTATCCTAGCGTGATTACGGAGGCTGTTTCCCTCTACAAACTGAAATCGGTTATTGAGGGACACCCGGATTTCTTCGAAACCCTTCGCGACTTTCTGGTCCCCCCGAACCGTACACTTACCTATATCATAGGAAACCACGATCAAGAGATGGCGTGGCCTCAAGCGCGACGGGCCTTTGAAAGGGCCGTTGGCAAGGAGGTCCAATGGCGAAACACTTCTTATGTTATCGATGGAATTCACATTGAACATGGACATCAGTACGAGGCGGTAAATCACATCGAAGTGTCTAAGCTGTTCTTAAGCGAGGGGCTCCCCGAACCGGTCCTAAATCTGCCATGGGGGACGCTCTTTACCCTGAAGTATCTGGTACGGCTCAAAACGAAACGACCCGCGATCGATAAGGTACGCCCCTTCAAAGCACTGGTGTTCTGGTCTCTATGCCACGATACCTGGATGGCTTTGGCGAGCTTTGCGACACTTATTACCTATTTCGCTGGCACGCGGTTCAGCAAAAGTCGTTACCGCCACTCAAGTTTCCGAGCGACCCTTAAGATGCTCAAAGAGGTAACTATCTTTCCCGAGCTCTCCAAAGCAGCGATTCGCATCTTGAGGAATCCTGAAATTCACACAGTCGTTTTCGCCCATTCCCACACCTACAAGCACATGACTTTGGCCGATGGAAAAGACTACTTTAATGTAGGTACCTGGATCGATATTGTTTCTCTCGATTTGGAGAGTTATTGCCGGCGTGCACGTCTTACTTATCTCAAGGTGGAGTACGACGAGGAAGATCGTCCCCGATGCCTCTTACGGTACTGGATTGGCCGAATTCCCATGGAGGAAGAGGTGTTTGCTAGTTGATTTCAAGTGTGACTGGCGATTCTAAACGTCTATCACAATGGGAACGACCGTCGGTTTTCTTCCGAGGTGATGGTTGCACATTCGCCTGAGTTCGATTCGGATTTCCTCCTCCAGATCCGCACTCGATCCAGGGCCTCCAGAGTCGTTAACATGTCGCGTTACTATTCGCCTCACCAAGTCTTGCGACATCTCACACAAGGCGGCCTCCTTGTCGCGGCTGACCACTCCTTTTGTCACTATTGTTGGAGGGGAAAGTAACGTACCTTTTTCTTCGTTACGAACGAGTAGGGGGAATACGATCCCGTGCTCTCCAAGCTTCCTTCGGGATTTTAGAAGATCATTTGGAATATCTTGTTCCTGGCGACCGTCCAGAAGAATCCGTGTATTTTCAAGAGTTCCGATTTTCCTGAATGAGCTCGCGGTCAGTTCCAGGCAATCTCCGTCGGAACCAATGAAAATATTCTCCCGCCTCACGCCGGTATCCTCAGCCAGTTCGGCATGCTTCACCAGATGACGGTACTCTCCGTGGATTGGCATAAAGAATTTGGGCCGGACGAGTCGCAACATTCTCTCAAGTTCAGGACGCGTCGCATGGCCGCTCGTGTGAATGCAATGAACCGACTCATAGAGCACCTGTGCTCCCTGTCGAAAGAGATCGTTCACCATCTCCCAAATTAGCTTTTCCCTGCCCGGTATTATTCTGGAACTCAGTAGGACGCGATCTCCCGGTTGAAGCGAAATATCTGGGTCCTCGCCTTTGGCGATCCGGATCAGAGAAGATCGATATTCCGCTTGGCTGCCCGTGGCTAATACGATCAAATCGCGGCGGTCGACGCGTTTGATCTGACTGCTGTCGATAAGCACCGAAGCCACTCCATCCACATAGCCGGCCTCGCGCGCTAATCGAACGCTATCGTTCATCCCTCTACCCGACAGAAATACCCGCTTATTTTGTTCCTTCGCGAGGGTTAGTACCTGACCGATACGTGCAATATTGGAAGCGAAAAGGGATACGACCGTGAGTCCTTCGGATTCCCAGAACAGTTTATCGAAGGAGCTGAAGATAGCTTCCTCACTCAGTGTCGGATCAAGTCGCTCGACGTTGGTGGAATCCGATAGCAGGAGCAGGACACCTTCGTCACCCGCCTGCTTGAATCTCTCAAGATCTATAGTGGAACCATAGAACGGCGTGGGATCGATCTTGAAGTCCCCGGTATGGACGACTCTTCCCACCGGAGTATCGATAATTAAGGCAGCTGCATCCACGATGCTGTGGTTGACGGAAACAGTTCGCACTTTGAATGAGCCAAGTTCGAGAGTGTCCCCAATCTGATAGGGGATGAGATCACTCTTTTCGGTCAAACCGTGCTGTTTGAAACGCTCCTCGATAAGACGACAGGCAAATGGTGAAGCGAAGATGGGCGCTCGTATCCCGCACTTCAATGCAAAGGGAAGCGCTCCAGTGTGATCCTCGTGGCCATGGGTAATGATGAACGCTCTGATTCTGTCTTTGCGTTCTATGAGGTAGGTAAGATCCGGAATCGCAAACTGAACGCCGAAATGATCTAGATCGGAAAACTGAACACCACAGTCCACAACAAGGATGTCACTTCGGTATTCCAGGACGAGGCAATTTCTGCCGATCTCTCCCAACCCACCCAAAGGTAGGACACGAAGCCCCCCTTCTTCCATGTACCCATCTTTATTGGTCAACGATCATAGCCTCCGCCACCACCGCGACGTGGACCACGTCCGCGACCGGAGCCTCCTCGATTAGGTTCTTCAGTATTTCCGGGCCGTTCGTCTCGCTCGAAATTTCGGGGCTCCTCCGGCCGATTACGAGAATTGTCTTCATACTCACCACGAGGGCCTCGATCTTGTGGTGGATTGTCGTCACGGTTATAGGACCGGTCATCTGCACGACTGCCTCGATTGTCGGTTCGGTAATCATCGCGCGCTCCGCGCTCACTACTGCGAGAATCGCCCCGACCGCCACCCTCGCGGCTTCGGCTCTCCTCTCGCCCCTGACGATCTCGACCTGGTCGGTCCGATCTGCCTTCCCCTTCCGGTGGCCCTTCCGAGGCGTCCTTCGGAAGTAGCGCTTTTCTGGAGAGTCGGATCTTTCCATAGGAGTCCACCTCAAGGCACTTGACCTTGACTATGTCGCCCTCTTTCAAAATGTCCTCAACCCGCGAGACCCGATAGTGCGCAAGCTCTGAAACATGACATAACCCATCGGTGCCAGGAATGATCTCGATAAAAGCGCCAAAATCGGCGATACGGCTTACTCGGCCTTCGTAAGTCTTTCCGGGCTCGGCCTCTTCGACAAGTTGGTTGATAATACTCATCGCCTTTTGAGCGCTCTCTCCATCGACGGATGCAATGTTTATGGTTCCATCGTCTTCGATGTCGATCTTAACCCCTGTCCGTTCCACAATGCTGCGAATCGTTTTGCCTCCGGAGCCAATGACCACTCGCACGTTCTCGGGCTTTACCTTCATGGTGAAGATTCGCGGCGCGTATTGCGATAGTTCAGCGCGAGGCGCGGAAATGGCTTTGTTCATCTCTCCTAAGATATGGAGCCGTCCCTCGCGAGCCTGTGCGAGCGCTTGCTCCATGATCTCCCGGCTCACCCCCGCGATTTTAAGGTCCATCTGGAAGGCCGTGATCCCTTCGGCCGTTCCACAGACTTTAAAGTCCATATCTCCCAAATGATCTTCGTCGCCAAGAATGTCCGAGAGTACCGCAACCTTATCGCCTTCCTTGATTAGCCCCATCGCGACACCGGCCACGGGTTTAGGAATCGGTACGCCTGCATCCATCAACGCCATTGAACCGCTGCAAACGGTAGCCATTGAGGAAGATCCGTTGGATTCCAAAACTTCAGACACAATGCGGATAATGTAGGGAAACTGCTCTTTGGTCGGAATGATATAGCTCAACGCTCGTTCGGCGAGCATGCCATGTCCGTGTTCACGGCGACCAGGCGGACGTAAGGGCCTTGCCTCACCGACTGAAAACGGCGGGAAGTTATAGTGAAGGAGAAACGCTTTGTAATATTTCCCGGTCAGCGCATCGACCATCTGTTCGTCGTCTTTAGTGCCAAGAGTGACCGTGGCCAGAACTTGGGTTTCTCCTCGGGTGAAGAGTCCCGATCCATGGACGCGCGGGAGTAAGCCCGTTTCACAGGAAATAGGTCGGATGGTGGTAAAATCCCTCCCATCAATTCGCTTCTTGGTATTGACCGTGAGTTCTCGCGCGAAGCTCGCCTTCAAGTCCGAGATGTAGGTATCGACAAGTTTATTGCGAGAAACATCCTCAGATGTCTGAGGTTCGGCGACGCTGAACTTTTCGCGAGCGGATTTCTTTACCTCGTCCAATGCTTTGTACCGGTCTAATTTCTCCCGAACGCTAAAAGCTTTTTCGAGAAGCGGCCAAAGCTCATTACGCATTTTTGCCTTCAGCGCGTCGTCGCGAAGAGGCTTTGCGTAATCACGTTTCTTTCTATTCCCTGTCTTTTCCCGAAGTTCATCCTGAAGGCGTATCACCTCCTGCATTTCACTGCGGGCGAACTCGAGTGCATCGACCATCTCCTTTTCGGTGACCTCTTTGGCGAGGCCCTCCACCATGACAACACCATCTTTTACGCCCGATACGAGTAAATCGAGTCGGCTTTCGGTGAGTTGCTCAGGGGTGGGGTTACAAATGTAATCCCCATTTACCATCGCCACACGGAGCGTCCCTACGGGTCCGCCAAACGGAATGTCTGAAATGTGTAACGCCGCCGAAGCGCCGATAGAACCCAGAATACCGGGGTCATTTATCCCGTCGTGGGAAAGAACGGTGACCGTGACGTTTGTGTCCGCCAGATAGTCTTCGGGAAAAAGCGGGCGGCAAGGTCTATCTATGAGACGTGCGGTCAGCGCGGATGAAATGGGCGGCATTCCTTCGCGCTTGAAAAAACCTCCGGGGAAGCGGCCAGCGGCGTAAAACTTCTCCTGGAAATCGACCGTTAGGGGAAAAAAGTCTTGATTCTCTTTCGCGGTCTTTGCGGAAACGACTGCGACAAGAACCACCGTATCGCCGCAGCGACAAATGACTGAGCCATCGGCCTGTTTGGCCAACTTTCCGGTTTCGAGGGTGAGCGTTCGCCCACCAAAATTTACACTGAGTTCAACGACGTCCATTTTTGGATCCTTTCAATAGTCGCACACTACAAAGGCCTAGAGGGGCCGCTCTCTTCGTGAGTTCCAGTCTTGGATGGACGCTGAATTTTCAGCGGACTTTCAAGGTTTGAAGAATCAGGAAAGGCGACAGCAGAATCCCCACCGCCCAAGGGTCGGAAGGGATTGATTAGCCGTGGCCCTCAAGGTGGGGAGCAAGTATCTTGATCCGCTCCGTAAGCAGCTTCAGGGGAGCCATTCTCAAATTCGCGAACCAACCGGTTCATGAGTAGCTCATTCTCTTTGCTTCTATGCGACAAATAGCCTCTTTTTAATACTCTTTTTTTACTGAGTACGTTTATCACCTGCTGGGCTCAGTTGTAAACCACTGAATTTCCCTGCCATTTTGCCCGCTGGAAACTGTGGTTTATTACCCGGCTGTCTCCCTGCAAATGCCGAGCACCGTCTCAGCAAGGCTGCGTAGATCGAGCGGCTTTTCAAGAACCGCGATAGCACCAACCGTTTTTTCTGGAGTTATGATGGCTAGACTGCCGGTCATGAGTATAACTGGAAGTGTGGGGGAGATTTTTTTGATTTCAGCGAGTAGTTCATAGCCATTCCCCCTAGGCATTTGTACATCCGAAAGAACTAGATCGACGGCGTTCTTACTGAGACTTTTTATCGCATCTAGTCCACAATTTGCCTCAGAAACGATCATTCCCTCGTTCGAAAGCGTTGACACCAGCAATCGCCGAAATTCTCGATCATCATCTACAACGAGAATTTTCAGTTTCCGCAGTTTCATTGCGCATCCAATCTGCCGTTCAGTTCGCTTTGTACCTTGTCCAGATAGTCGAGGGATTCGTCCAGGTTATTCTTAACCTTCCCCTCTAGGCGACCAAACATCGATTTAAGGTCCCCGTAAACCACGTCGACCGTGTCTTTCCCTCGCCGAGTGAGCGAGATCAGTTTCTTTCTGGAATCACGTGGATCGTCCGTCACGAAGACATATTCTTTTCGCTCCAGCCTACGGATGGTTTGGGTCAATGAGCTGGGTTGAATACCAATCGCGCTGGAAAGCGCCTGGGAACTCGTTGCAGGAAGCGTACGAATCCGCAAGAGCACGAATAGCTGGACTAAACTCAACTTGAACCTGCGTTCAACATCCTTATTCAAATGGTGAAGCCGCAAAGTCAGATGAAAGAGGGAATCTATCTCATCTCGCGTTTGTTTCGTTCGATTGGGCATGCGCTAAGCCTTAAGAAATCTAATAATCCTCGTTAGAACTTCGTTAATCTGAGCCTGTCTCTCGATGTAGAACTGCGCCGCCGAATCCTTCTTCTGTCCTACTCTCACGGAGAGTAGGCGTGCGTCCGGAAGCGCGAAAACATCTTCATCGGTATCATCGTCACCGACGTAGAAGGCAGTTCGGACGTTACATTCCAGCATCAGTTCCAATAGCGCCATCCCCTTATGCGGGGCTCCCGTTGGGATGAGATTAACCACGCACTTTCCCATAATGATTCGGGGGGGGGGCGTCAGCTCACCGCAAGTTTCAAGAACGAGGAGTTTTGCAAAAGATTTAGATCGTGAGCGCCGATAGTGAATAGCGAGCGAGAATTCCTTATCTTCAATGTTGATTCCAGAATCACCTTTGAGCTTTCCAGTAAGCGCACCCTTCCACTTTAGACAGATTTCACGAGCGTTATGCAGCGATCCTTCGTTTGCGCGCAAACCTTCCAAACCATGATTGCCGATGACATACTTTGGTTGGAAAGAAAGTAGCGTTTCCAAATCCTTTTTGGATCTGCCCGAGATGATAGCTACTGGGGCGATTCCATTCAGCACCTTGAGAAATACGGAGGTCTGGTCCGGCATGCGTGCCTTCGAAGGATCTCGAACAATTTTGGTCAAGGTCCCATCGTAATCGAAGGCAAAAAGCGTCGGCGTGAAACAAAACGACTCCAGAATCTTTAGCCCTTCGGGCGATAAAAGGTACTTCATGCTTTCAAATCACGCTTCGCGGAGAAATCCCAGTCTCCCATTCTGTCCATAATCCGGTTTCGATGGCGGATACGGGCACCGTCATTCAACATCTTTCCCGCCCAGCGGAACACATTGTACTCCTTCACCAGGCCTCGCATGCTTCTCATTCGCTCTCTTTGCTCATTCTCCGGCATCTCCAAGGCTGCATTGACGGCCTCAGCACACTGATCGACGTTGTATGGATTGACGATCAATGCCTCAGGTAGTTCGCGTGAAGCACCAGTGAACTGGCTCAGGATCAGCACTCCACGCTCATCGTCACGGGAAGATACGAATTCCTTGGCCACAAGATTCATTCCGTCGTGAAGGCTGCTCACAAAACAAAAATCCGAAGCACGGAAATATTCGAATACCTGATGGGGCTCGTGGTGCTCCGGAATGAGACGAATCGGCTGGTAGTTTTGTCCGTCAAACTTCTTGTTAATGAGTTCAGCAAGCTCCGTTACCTCCCTGTGAAAGCTTTGATAGTGAGGAATTCGAGTGCGGCTTGGGGCCGATATCTGAATAAGGAAAAATTTACCCACCCAATTGGGGTGTAACTCAAGCAGTCTCTCTACGGCACGAAATCGCTCCGGAATCCCCTTTGTATAATCCAGGCGATCCACTCCGACTCCCACCAATGCATCGGGACCCAATCCGTGCCTGTCTCTTACCGACTTTCTACACTCCTGAACAGAATGTTGAGTTTCGAGCCACTTCGGAGGCCATTCAATTGAGATTGGGTAGTTGCGTACCGCCGTAAGGTCTCCTTGATAGGAGAGAGTCGACGTCTCTCGATCAATCCGGCACTCCAGGTACCTATCCACGGTTTCCAGAAAATTATTGCAATGAAACCGCGTGTGAAATCCCATCACCGTGCTTCCAAGAAGCCCGCTTAGGATCTCCTCACGCCATGGGCAAATTCCGAAAGCTTCTGGGTTTGGCCAAGGTATGTGCCAGAACATGATGATCGTCGCTTTCGGAAGTTCCTTGCGAATGAGTTTAGGTAACAAGGCGAAATGATAATCCTGGACAAGGATCACTGGATCGGAGGTCGTAGCTTCTTCAATAACCGCCTTTGCGAATTTCTCGTTGGCTTTGACGTAGAAACCCCAATCGGTACTCCGAAAGATAGGACGCGCATGGGCAATATGACATAAGGGCCACAGCCCTTCATTTGCGAAGCCGTAGTAGTAACCTTCCTCTTCCTCCGGGGTGAGCCACACCCGACGAATTCGATAGGCCGGATTATCTGGCGGAACTTGTATGTGATCGTTTTTATCAACCACTTCCTTGTCCGCGTTGCCGCTCCCATGAGCAATCCAGGTTCCCGAGCACGCGCGCATGATGGGCTCAAGCGCCGTAACCAGACCACTGGCAGGGAATTGAACTTCTATCTTGTCGCCCTTTCGAACGTGAATATAGGGCTCGCGATTG
>JAHFAF010000083.1 GCA_023250715.1 Pseudobdellovibrionaceae bacterium
GTGCCTGCGCAGGGAATACGTCCGCAGAAAAAGCGCAGCGCAATACCCTCCAAATTCTCGAAAAAATAGACGCTCAGCGCCTGATGTTACCCGCGGGAACACTTCCGCCTGGAAATAGCACCCTTGAAATTTTGGCCTTGGGTCCTTTGACTTCCATCGCAAATCTTCTGGAGACACAGCGCTCCCGCATTCAGGCGGTCTGGACGGTTGGGAGCAATTTTTCTAGCCGCGGCCGTTGGCCCCCCTACTGGCCTCATGAGTTTAATTTCACCTGGGATAAACCCGCGACAGAGAAGGTGTTGAGCGCAGGCCTTCGGCTGAAAATTATTCCGCTCAATCAAGCGCGCCAGTTACGAGCAGATAGAAGCCGACTCAATCGCCTTCGAGGCCCACTCGGGGAGTATTTGCGCCAGAATTCAAAGCGGTGGGTTATTCGAAATTATTTTTTGGGAAGAAGTTCGTTCGCAGTGTGGGATCTTGTTGCCGCTATGGCATTTCTTCGCCCGGCCCTTTTCAAGTTTGAAGAAAAGAATTTTTCCATTCAACCGAACGGGTTTGTGAATTATCGAGGGGGGCCTTATCGAGCGGATGTGCTCATGGCTTACGAGGCGGATTCCGTCTGGTCCGCGTTTGAGAGGCTCTTTCCGGATGGCGGGGCCACTTTAGGCTGAGCGTTCACCGTCCAGTCATAGGGAATAAATTCCACTTCATAGTCTTCGGGAATTTTTTCGGTGTGGTACTTATTCACATAACCGACGAGGTTCTTCGCTTTTTTCAAAAAGTCATCCGTGAAGAAGCTCAAGATCTCCGAGACCTTCATGACCTTCTTTTCCTTATCGACCTGCACATTGCGGCTTTCATTGAAAAAATATTTCGCAAGCTTATCGAGGTCGGTGTCAAGGCTCTGCGCCATGAAAGGAACTTTCGGTAAGCGCGGACAGCCGGCAGACATGCAGTTGAGAGCAACATGCACTCTCTCCTCACCCATTGCACGAATGACACTGTTCTCGTACTTGTAGAGCGACATCTCCTCCCCGGCGATTACAAACTTCTTGAAGTAGAAAAACTTTACCTTCTTCAATCCACTCAAGGATTCCGGGATTCCAGAGTCGATGATGTTGTACATGCTAAGTGCATTGTAAGAGTTAAGATAGTAAGCGAGCTTTTGTTCCTTGCTTGTGAATTTTTCAGGGTGATTGCTTGGCCCTTCTTTCGCAACATAAGCCACATAAATTCTGAGCTGGCTGGGGTCGCGGCTCAAACCCTCGAAGTTCACCCTTCCTTTATCGTCGACATAAGTGGCAAGTACTTTGCGCCATGCTTCTTGCGGATTCACCGATCCTTCCACGGCAGAAATTTCGGGCACTTTCACTAAAGTCGAACAGCCCGAGAGCAATATTAAGAATAGTAGGAATCGCATAAGATCTCCTTTTTGCCTAACTGTTAATCCTCAAGCCTTGTCCGCGACAGCCTTATGGCTCATGGCTGCATTCGCCGATGTCACCTTGGCCACATGAGCCGGCTCCATCTTTCCACTCAAGGGGTTCCAAACCTTCCCGGTTTGGCCCTCAATTTTCAGCGGTTGCAAAATGTAGGCGTCCCGTTTGGCATTGTGCAGGCACATCGACATCGGGCCTTGCGGCGTAATCACCATGAAGGAACAGGCGTGGACTCGATCCACTTCGAGTCGGCTGGCGTCCATGAAGTTTTGCATAAAGAAGGAGAGTTTGTGGATTTTGCCTTTGCCCTTCAAAATCGCGCTGCGCATTTTCCAGGTTTTGGTCAGAAGAAACTTAACCCCTGGCCACAACACTTCCGGCGTCGTGAAGAGCCATTTCAAGATTGCGCCCGCAGCCTTCAAGGGGCGCGTGCGATCCAGCTCCAAGGAGGTGGTCTTTGCAATCAAAAGCTCGAAGAAAGGACTGTCGTCGAAAACATCAAAAAGCTCTCCGTTCGCTTCCATGGTAAGGCCATAGCGGTGGCACCGCGGGTGACCGATTCGAGCAGTCTCGAAAGAGATCGTAGTGCCTGCCCCCTTTTCAATCTGCTTCACCATGGAATCCATGTTGATGACCGTATCGCGTGTACGCAGTTCTCCTCTTCCCGTATCGGCCTGCAATTGGAAAGAAGCCATACCAACGACATCGGTGTTTTTCTTAAAGAACCGGACGAGATCCGGCACTTCATGGAAATTTCCTTGAAATACAGTCGTGTTGAAAATTACGGCAAGCGGAATCCCTCTCGCGCGGTCTATGTACTCGGAGCGGACCACATTGAGATCCATCTCCGATTTGAATTCCTTGCGCTCCTGGGTCATATCGACGTGAAATGCAAGATCGTTCAGCCCGTTTTCCACGAGCTCCTCGATAAGATCTCTTGTGGCCGCAATCCCATTCGTCATCAGAGTAGGCCGCATGCCTATCTTTCGAATCGCACGCACCACTTCCATGAGCTCTTCGCGCTTTCTTAGAGTCGGATCCCCTCCGGTGATCTGTACGTCCGTCCCGGGGCCAAAATAATTACGGATCATTTCAATTCGTCGATAAATCTCCTCCATTGGGATGTCTTTGGTGGATTCCGACATTTCGGAGAGATAGCAAAGCGTGCAGTCCAGATTGCAGCGCTGAGTAATTTCCAAAGCCACGCACCCGATGGCGTAACGCCGGCCCAGAATCTGGTTATCCGACCAGACCTTCGCGACCTCCATCCGCGTACGAGAGCGCGCGACGGCATGGGGAATATCTTGCGGGCCGGCCACCGCGTGGGGGGGATAGCTACGAATTTCCTCCGGTGTCATGAAGGTGAGAGGTGGAGTTTCCACTAAGATGCTCCTTCGCTTAGGTTGAACTCAAGGTCAGATCCCTTCGTCTAAAGCCTCGGGATAGAATTTGCCGGCCAATTCTGCAAATTCTAATTATAATATAAATACCGACTACAAAGGGGAGAAGATGAGCGACTCGCGACACACCTTGGAAAGCGTCAAAGAATATTACGGCAAAGTTCTTAGCTCCAGTAAGGATCTTCAAACAAGCGCCTGCTGTACTGCCGAGGCAATGCCAGCAAGGCTTCGACCGATTTTGAAAGAGCTGCACGACGAAGTGAAGGATCGCTTTTACGGTTGTGGCTCACCGCTTCCTCCCGCGCTAGAAGGAAAAACGGTCTTGGATTTGGGGTGCGGATCGGGGCGTGATTGCTACATTCTTTCGAAACTCGTGGGCCCTCAAGGAAAAGTAATTGGCGTCGACATGACGTCCGAGCAGCTGGAGGTGGCCAATCGTCACATCGACTACCACACAAAAAGGTTCGGTTACTCAAAGCCCAATGTCACCTTCAAGCAGGGGTATATCGAGGATTTGGAGGGTGCTGGCATTGCGAATAACTCCGTAGATGTGGTCGTGTCCAATTGCGTGCTCAATCTTTCTCCGGATAAGAAGAGAACTTTTTCGGAAATTTTCCGCGTACTTAAAGTCGGGGGAGAGCTCTATTTTTCGGATGTTTTTGCAAACAAGAGAATCCCCAAACCGCTCACCCAAGATCGCGTCCTTCTCGGAGAATGTTTAGGGGGCGCTCTATATACGGAAGACTTCCGAAGGATTCTCCAACAAGTCGGTGTTCAGGATTTTCGCGCCATAGCCACCTTTCCCATCTCTTTCAATAATCCCGAGATTGAGGCCAAAATTGGAATGATCGATTTCTATTCCATCACCTACCGCGCCTTCAAGCTCGAAGGGCTGGAAGATCGCTGCGAAGACTACGGTCAAGTGGCGTACTACCTGGGCACGATCCCAGAATGCAAACACGCATTTACTCTCGACGATCACCACCATTTTAAGACCGGGATGCCGATGCTCATCTGCAGTAACACAGCAGCAATGATTACCCAAACGCGCTTCCAATCCCACTTTCGCGTTGAAGGGAACACCTCTACTCACTACGGACTTTTCGATTGCGGCCCCACGGGCGGCATGAATAAGAACGAAACGGTGGGTGGGGCTTGTTGTTAAAGCGGATCGGCCTTTTCACAATAGTCTGGCTCCCGTTACAAACCTCCGATGGGTGGCATCATTTCAAATTCGATCGGCCGCCCCAAAACGAAGTCTCTCACTCCACGGACGGGCTCAAAATCAAAGTAGACTCTTCCTCCTCGCCATATTTTTACCAAATGAAAAGCCCCTTAAGCGTCAATCACGTACACGCCGAAGGCTTTCTCACGGGGGTTCCTAATCTGACTCCACTGGGGCAGGAATACGATGACTACGCGTTACGACTGGGCCTAGTCACCGAAGGGGAAAAGCGCTTGAATTGGTTCACCCGCCTCTTCGCCGCAAACTGGATAAAGCAATTGAACAGCTTGAGTCCCGATAGAGGATTGGGGAAGGTAATCTTTCTCGTCTTATCTCAGAAAAGAGAGATCGGGGATCGAACCTCTATCGGCTCCGGCGACAAAATGGAGGAAATTATTGCCGGCAATGTAAGCGGCACGGGCCCTTTTCAAATCGACTGGGACATCTCTGAAGCGCCCGTCGTCTCGGCTTTGTGGGTACAGCCCGATGGAGACAATTCCAAATCCTCTTTCACCATGACACTCAATCGAATCAGTTTTTCAACGCCTTAGGAAGCCGAGCCGCCGCCTGTTTCGTTCAGCGTCCAATCATAATCCGTATGATCGATCTTCGCTTCCTTCATCTTCGTCTCCTCAGCAGGGGTCTTTCCCATGCGAGGGGCTAGGAAATTCTGCACACTTCCGAATTTTTTCTCGAAATCTTTTCCATACCAGTCAAAAATCTTGGAAACCTCGAATCGGTTTTTTTCCACGTTGAAGCGGTTTCTCTGCGAATCCTTTAAGAACGCTCTCGCATTTCTCTCTAGCTGTGTTTCCATTTTCTCAGGCGTAAACGCCTCGTTCCAAAGCGCCGGGCAGCCTTTGGAAGCGCAAACGACGGCAAAATGAATGCGAGGCTCGTTGAACTCTTTTCGAATGTGATCGTGCTCGATGTTATCGAGGTGGCTCTCCTCGCCGAAAAACTTAAAAAACTTTTTCTTCCACGGAGACGAGAAAGTGCCTCCAAGATCCTTGATCGACTTTACAGGATAGTTATCCAAAATGAGTTTTACCGTAAACGCGTTATATGCATTGATAAGGAATGCAAGCTTCTGCGGGTCGGTGAATTTTCCATAGTCGGCCGGGGTAACAGCTTCGACCGTTGTCAGATATTGATCGAGCCCTTTCCGATCGCTCTTGGCTCCCTTGTAATTCACCGTCGAAATCGAGTCTTTCACGGTGACGTATTGCTTAAGAAATTTATCCCATGTCGCGTGCGTGTGGTCGAAGGCCAAACAAGGAAATGCAATTCCAAACGCTAAAAGTAGTGTCGTTCTCATGGGGCCCCTCTATAGTTGGATTTCCAGGTGAGACGCAATGTACTCACCCACTTGGTCGACAAATTCCATTGGGGTGGAAGCTCCCCCAGTCACGCCGATTTTTTTCTTCCCCTCGAACCAATTCAAATCGATCTCATGAAGTTCTTCGATTAGGTGGGTCTCTGTGTTTCTATCTTTACAAATTTTTACGAGCTTGTTCGTGTTACTGCTATTCTTTCCACCTACGACCACCATCACCTGTGCTAAGGCCGCAAGCTCCGTGGCCTCTTCCTGACGGATGCTCGTAGCGTCGCAAATCGTATTATAAACCGCGACCTCTTTGAATCTCTTCCGGCACCGCTCGATCACTTGATTCAACACTTTCAGCTCTATCGTAGTTTGAGCCACAACTCCCACTTTGGTGACGCCCTCGGGAATTTGCGCTATCGCCTCAGGGCTATAGGTCACCAAAAAGTCCGGACGCCCAAAATAACTCAGAACGCCCTTTACCTCAGGATGATTCGCATCCCCCACAAGGATGAGAAAGTACCCCTTCTCTCCCAGGCTTTGCGCGATTCTTTGCGGTTTTTTCACCAGCGGGCAGGTAGCGTCCACTATTCGAACTTTTCTTTCCCTTAAATCCTTCTCAATTTCCTGGCGCACACCGTGAGATCTCAACACCACCGTCCCCGCTGCGTCCTCGGCGCTTTCAATTGGCCGCATTCCCTCCGCAGCCAAATCATTCACTACTTTCGGGTTATGAATGAGCGGCCCCAGGGAAAATACGGGAGTTCCTCCCTGTTGCTTTGCGCGAGAAGTCGCTTGGTGCCCGAGTTTGATGGCCCGCACAACTCCGAAGCAGGCCCCGGCATTCGGCGCAATATGAATTTCCACCGATTCGTCGCTGGAAAATCCTAAGGCGCGTTTAGATTTTATTTCGGACATGAATTGAGTAGATGTGTCGTGGGACTAAGAGTACGAGAATTCTAGCGAAGCTGCAACAGGGGCCTGGCCTTCTCTAACCAGCCACGAAAATCATTTCGCCGCTCCGCCCAAGGATCCTCCCAGGGAAGCCCCGGTTCCAATAGCGCGTGGCAGAGCTTTAACATCCCTTCGACGTCTTTCACGTTCACAAATTCGGGCGCAGGCCCGCTTGGCCCGCGCGAATCTGGGCCGCCTTCGAAACTCTGATTATGATAATTTCCAAGCGGAATGGAGATTCCCACCGTCGGAAAACCGTTCGCCACGGCCACTGTCGCTTCACAGGTCCCGCCATCCATGACGCGCCTCTGGTGTTTATCCTTCAAATGCTTCAACGCCACTTTCGAAAATACCTGCAAAGCTCCCGCATCAAACGTAGTGGCGCGATCCCCTTGTCGAACCACGGGCCCCTTCCCCAAAAGTGCTCCCGGGAGCGTTCTTGAAGTTTCAAGGCTGACACAAAGCACCTTCCGGCTCGCCTTGCGAAGCCACCCGAGATCCAGATGCGCCAACCAGCCAATAAAACCGACTTCCTCTGCCCGGGTTAACACACCCAAGAAATTCTCGTCGTCCTTCCGTGCAATCGCAAGAGATGTCACTGCAAAAGCACCCACCAAATCGTCGGCGGCTTTCGTATAGAGAGTGTTCCCCTGTTTCCAGACGGGCTTTCGAAATCGAAAACCTCCGAAGAGATCTTCCGCCGCAAGCGCGAGCGGTTTTTTCAGTTTGACTACCGCCGATTCCAGCGCGGCCCCAGTTTTCAAGAGTTTTGCTTGCGTCAAAACCCCTTCGCCCTGCCAATCTTCGTTATTGGCGAGCCATACGCGAGCACCGTTTAAGAGCCTTGTGGGAGATCCCCCAAACCAGCGTACTTTGAGCTCGTTCTTCTTCTTCCATTCCACCCCATGGAAACCGGGGTGATCCATGTGGGCAATAAATACCCGCACGGGCTCAGAGGAAAAGCGCTGTAAGCGATTACGATAATCATCGCTCGAGCCCACTCCCACAATCAGGTTTCCAATCGGATCCTCGAAATGGGGGACGGAAGCCTCTTTCAACGCAGCGGAAAGGGTTCGGCGCACATGCGACTCCCGGTAAGGGGCCGCGGGTTGAGAAAGAATTTCGTTCAATAGCTTGGTGTTCATCCGCTCGACTTCAGCCATTCATTGAGCCACGATACACAGCGCATGGCAACCACGGCCGAGAAAACTTTCATCCGTTGGATGAAACGCGCGTGTTATCTTGTAGCAGCCGCTTACGCGATCAACTTTTTCTTTTTGGCTTTTCTCGTGGGCCCCCACGATTTCAACCATCTCTCGGGCTACTACGAATTAGCGTACCGCTTCTGGGCCACGCAAGGCTTGAGCCTTCCACAGTTTAATCCATTTCTTTGCGGGGGGAGAACCCTGGGAGGGGATCCGCAAATTCCCATTTTTCATCCGGCAAGTTTTCTGGTCGGCATTTTCGGCCCTGCGGTCGTTCTACGCTGGGAAATGCTTTCGCAAATCGCAGTGGGAAGCTTGGGGCTTTGGAAATTACTCACCTACCTGAAACTTCCGAAAATAAATCGCCTTTGGGGCCTTTTGGTATTCCTGTGTGGAGGCGGAGTCATCGCGCGGTTCGAAGTGGGCCATGTGACACTGGGGTTTCTCTATTTTTTCCCCCTTTTCCTTTGGCTCTCCTATGAAATGAACGATCGAAAAAAACTGGCGCGGAGTTTTTCTCTTTACCTCTTGGCCTTCATCTATTGTGGCCTCTACAAACCCAATTTTTTTGCCTATGGAGTTCCCCTTTTAGCCCTCGAAGCAATCCCTCGCGCTTTATTTCAGCGACGCCCTTCCATTATCCTTACCCTTGTCCTTGCGACCGGACTTGCTGCAATCGCCGATGCGGTGTCACTCTGGCCCGCGGCCTGGTACTTCGATCATTTTCCTAGAACCTCCGCCGCTGAAGCGAAATGGACTTTTCCCTGGGCCTTTCTAGCCAATGCTCTTTTGCCTCTGCGATCCATTCCGAACGCCTGGTACGGCTCGGCTCCCATTCAACGCCATGAGTACAATATTTTCGTAGGCCCCGTAGCCCTCTTTTTTTCCTATTTCGCCCTGAAAAGCCGCCCCTGGAAAGCAGAGACGAAGGCTCTTGTAGTTTGGATCGCAATCTCATTTCTGCTGGGCCTCGGCTGTTCCGATTGGGAGTTCCATTGGTACTCGCCGTATTCCTGGTTTTCTCGGTTCTGGCCTGGCTTTCAATCGCTGCGCGTTCCCACGCGCCTTTGGTACGGCTCTTTTTTAGGCTTTGTCGTTTTATCATCGATAGGGTTTCGATTTCCAAAACAAGAATGGCAGAAGACTCTCTTTTGGAGTTTTGGCATCTTGCCCCTTGTGGCTACTGCCGTTGTGAATCTCACTAAGACCACATGGATTGCCGAACAGTCTCAGGGAAAAGAAAGACGAGAATACCCCGCCAAAATTCTTTTCACACACCTGGAGGAAGAGGATCGGGGATTAAATGAAATTCGTTTGGGTCAGGGAATTCTCGAGTGTGTCGACAATATACAGGCCTACCGCGCCGCTCTCTCCGAGGGAAACGCTCTTGGCGTTTCTACCGGTGCCCTCGTTTTGGTAAAAGCAAATTGGGAGAGCTGGAATCGCATTCATGTAGAAGGCAAGGCCGAAAAGCCGTTTCGGCTCGAGTTGAATCTAAACCATTCCGATCTTTGGCGATGGGAAGGCCCTTCCGCACGATTAGACTCGGGAAAAGGCCAGAAACTTGCCGTCCGCTCCGATACCCCGGACCTGGGTGGGACATTAGTATTTGAGCAGCCCGGGGTGTTTGCGGCCGCAATGGTGAGCGGCATTGCCGCCCCTTTGCTTTTGTTGGGGGTTGGACTCACCCTCTGGCGCACGCGCCGTTCAAGAGGTTAAGATGGTTTCTATGATTCACAAGATAGGCCTTACCGGGGGCATTGGAGCGGGAAAGTCGGAAGTCGCCCGCCTTCTACGAGGAAAGGGTCTCGTGGTCGTCGACCTCGATGATGTGGGTCGAAAGATTTCCCTTCAACCCGAAATCATCCGGGACATTAATACACTTTGCGGCCTCTCCGGCGAGAATCTCGACAGAGCAAAGGTAAGGAACATTCTCTTCAGCGATGAAAAGATTCGAAAAGCCGTGGAGGCGCGGCTGCATCCGGTCATCCTCCAGGAATTCGAAACCGAGGTGGCAGGAGCGAAGGAAGAAGGCCATCGCCTCATCTTTTGCGAAGCGGCCTTACTTGTGGAGAGCGGCTACCACAAACACCTGGATGAGCTTATTGTCGTCACCGCCCCCGAGAGTCAACGGCGCCAACGCCTAATCTCCCGAGACCATATCGACGTTGAAATGGCGGAAAAAATCATCAAAGCTCAAACCTCCGACGAGACTAGACTCAAAGTAGCCACCCACGTCCTGAAAAACGACTCTACTCTCGAGGCGCTTTCGGAATCTGTCGACGATCTATTGGAAGGATGGAGAACAGAAAAGGGGTCAATTTACTTTCAATATTGAAAGGTACGTGTAGGGTATCGTGCACACCATAAGAGATGACATGGCCCGCCTGAGACGCCTTCTCAAGCGCAACAAGGACCTGAGCCTCAAAACAAAGGTTCTCTTTTCCTCGAAACACTGCGGTCCCTGTCAGCTGCGAAAAGCCACGTTCCATGAGGCCGCTGCCCAGGACTTAGAGACAGTCCATTACATCTTCTGACCAAAAACATACTCGATCTATTGCCTCCACCGGCGTCTTGATCCCACACTCCACTGAGGCGTTATGTTGCGCTACCAAAATATTTCTTGACGAGTTATTTCCGGGAAATTCCTGCCGGTTGAATGATCCTTTAATTTTTCGTCCCTTTTGTGTTTGTCGCTATCTCTAGCGCCTTCCTTCGTTATTTTTCTCGAAAATCTTTCGTAGTTTGGTGATCGCTGATCGTGTGGCCTTCCAGGTGGGTCAAAAAAGTCGTGGTAAGTATTTTTTCATGACAAAGATTCAGCAGATTCATGAAACGGCGTTGGTTGCAGCAAAAGATTTTAAGAAGGGCGAGAGTCAATTACTTCAAGCTCTTTTGAACGTTGATAAAGAGAGGGTCTACGACCGGATGGCCTACTCTTCTTTTCACTCTTATTGTGTCGAGGCACTTCATTTAAGTGACACACAAGCCTATACGTACGTGGGAATCACGAGGAAGATGAGAGAGGTTCCAGAGCTTAAGGTCATGATTGATAAAGGTGAGATTCATACCACTAACGCAAGACGTGTGGTCCCTCACCTGACTCCCTCCAATAAAGATGTTTGGCTCAAGAAAGCGAAAGAGCTACCTCAAAGGGCCTTGGATAAGGAGCTTAAGGCCCATTTCCCCGAAAAGTTCCCCCAGGAGAGAATTCATCTGTCCGTTAGTCCAGATATTGAATCGAAGCTTGAGAGAGTGAAGGATCTTCTTAGTCAGAAAATGGGTAAAGCTTGCACTCTTGAAGAGGCAATTGCCTCGATCGCGGATTTATTCCTCAAGAAAGAAGATCCTCTTCAGCGAAAATTAGTCGCGCAACCAAGTGTGAGGACCCAAGTTGCAAAAAGGGACGAAGCTCAATGCACTTTCATTACTCCTACTGGAAGGCGGTGCTCATCAAGGCGTTGGCTTCATGTGCATCATAAGACGCCACGAGCATTTGGAGGCGGGATACCGTCGAGAATCTCACGACTCTTTGCTCCACGCACCACAGACATTTACACGATAAAGAAGGGGCGAGATCACCTTTCGTTGCACAACCACCCAACAGACTGGCCGCTCTCGTGGGCCCGTAAGCGGCCCGCGAGAAGCGAGCCGCAAGAACCCCTACCTCGCCACTCCGAGGCTTTTCCCGCTCGCCAAAGTTCCCATTCCCCAAACCCAGTTGAAGACGAAAATCACCATGGGCATCCAAGGGCTCAGCTCAATCGCGAAGGGCCCTTTTCCCAACCGCTGAGGAAAGAATACCAGCCCTCCTACTAAGGAAGGACCCACTCCAAGAAGAAAGCTTCTCAGCCAGAAATTCTTAGGCAAGGGGAAAAAGAGCGCAGCCCCCCAGACTCCACCCCATACCAAGCGTTGGTAAAGCGCCGCCGGCAATTGTGGAGGCGGCAGATGCACGCCGAGTGCAGTAAGAATTCCTACTTGGGTGAGCAAAGCACCGAAGAGAAAGTTCGCCATCCCCCCAACCGTCCCCGCCACGTACGCCAATCCCAAATTCTTAAACGACAACATTGCACATTTCCTATTCCCGCAACGAGGCGGCTTGGGTTACGTTTTTCATCAGCATCGCAATGGTCATCGGGCCCACCCCACCCGGGACCGGAGTGATCGCACCGGCCCTTTGTGAAACGTTCTCGAAATCCACATCCCCCACGATCTTTCCGTCCACGCGGTGAATGCCGACATCGATCACTGTGGCCCCCTCTTTCACCATTTCTTTTGTCACGAATTTTGGTTTTCCTATGGCCACGATCAAAATATCAGCGGCCGATGTCTCGCGCGCCAAGTCTTTTGTTTTCGAGTGGCAGATTTGAACCGTGGCATTGTTCATGAGCATTAACTGCGCCGCCGGCTTGCCGACAATTTCACTTCTTCCCACGACAGTGACTTTGGATCCTTCTATCGGAATGGAATAGAACCGCAAAATTTCCACGATCCCTGCCGGAGTGCACGGAATGAAACGTGGCTCGCCTTGAAAGAGCCTACCCTGATTCTCAGGATGCAACCCATCCACGTCCTTTCGCGGGTCGATCTCGCGAAGCACTCGTTGTTTATTGATCCCGGCCGGCAAGGGCAGCTGGACCAAAATCCCGTGCACCGACTTATCCTTATTAAGCGCTTGAATCCGCCCTACCAATTCCTCTTCCGTAACAGTCACCGGGAGCAATTGGGTCTCGCTCAAAAGGCCCATGTCCTGGCATTTCTTCCCTTTACTGCGAACATAGGTCTGGCTCGCGGGGTCCTCTCCGACGAGCAGGAACACAATCTTAGGCACAACGGGAAGCATTGAAAGCTCCAAAAGCAGCTTCTGGTAAAGACTTTCTGCAACCTTTTTTCCATCTAAAATCAAGGGCATATGCTTGTTTTCGCAACCCCCGACTAGGGTGTCAAGACGTGCTTTATTTCAGCTTCTGCTCTGTGTTACAAAGGGGGCCTTCCCGAACTAGATTGGAGGACCCTAATTTATGAACAACGTGACTGAATATGCCAACCAACACTTTTCCGAATTCGTAGAGAAACTAAAGACTTTGGTTCGAATCCCTTCCATAAGTTTCGATGGTTTTCCGCCCGAAGAGGTCAAACGCTCGGCGAAAGCAGTCGCCTCCCTCTTAAAGGAAGAGGGTCTCGAAAACGTGGAAATTCTCGAAGTCCCGGGAGCCCACCCCTACGTTTACGGGGATTGGCTTCATGCTCCAGGTAAGCCGACGCTTTTGCTTTACGCCCACCACGATGTGCAGCCTACGGGTCGTGATGAGATGTGGAAATCGAAGCCTTTTGAACCGGAGGAGCGAAACGGCCGATTGTTCGGGCGGGGCTCTGCCGATGACAAGGCCGGCATCATCGTCCATACAAGCGCCATCGCTTCCTATCTGCGCACGGTCGGAAACCTCCCCGTGAACGTGAAGGTAGTCATTGAAGGAGAGGAAGAGATCGGCTCCGAACATCTCGAGGGCTTCTTGCAGAAATATAAGCAAAAGCTGCAGGGCGATGTGATCGTACTCACCGACACCGGAAATTTCGATACGGGAATCCCCACAATCACGACCTCGCTTCGAGGCATCGTGGCGATTGAAGTGGAAGTAAAGGTGATGGATCACCCGCTGCACTCCGGAAGCTGGGGCGGCCCGGGGCCGGATCCGGTGATTGCTCTTTCCAAGATGATTGCTTCTCTCGTCGATACGCAAACGGGTCTCATCAACATTCCGGGCATGTACGATTCCGTTCGTCCACTCACAGCGACCGAGAACGAAAGCATCAAGACGCTCAACTACACGGATGCGGATTTCCGAAAGCAGGCCGAGATTCTTCCGAATGTGGAAATTCTAGGAGGAGATCCCAATGCGCTCGTTAAGATGTCGCGCATTCCTTCGATATCCGTAAACGCCATTCAGGCAAGCTCTCGAAAACACGTTTCGAACATCATCAACGATTCCGCCTGGTGCAAAATGGGAATTCGAACGGTTCCCGATCAGAAACCCGAGAAAGTTCTCCAGCTTCTAACGGACCACTTGAAAAAGAATGCACCCTGGGGCGTTCAGGTCACGATCACTCCGGAGGGAATAGCCCCTTGGTGGACGACGAACCCCGAAGGGCCGGCATTCCAGAAAGCGCACAACGCTTTGACGAAAGCTTTCGGCAAAGAATGCGTCTATCTCGGTCAGGGCGGATCGATTCCATTTGTAGGCCCCTTTGCCGCCGTATTGGGAGGAGCTCCCGCTCTACTTATCGGCGTGGAGGACCCGTACACGAAC
>JAHFAF010000423.1 GCA_023250715.1 Pseudobdellovibrionaceae bacterium
CTGATGACCTCCGACATTGTAACTTTCGACGCCGAAGTTGTGCCGGTCGGAGCGGATCAGACCCAGCACTTGGAATATGCCTCCGATATGGCAAAGCTTTTCAATAATGCCGTGGGAAAAGAAGTGTTCCGGGAGCCCAAGCCTTTAAATCAAGAAACCCCCCTTTTGATGGGTACGGATGGGGAAAGGAAGATGTCGAAAAGCTACGACAACTACATCCCCCTCTTTGCCCCCAAAAAAGAGGTCGAGAAGCGGATCAAGGGGATAAAGACCGACAGCCTAGGGGTGGATGACCCGAAAAACCCCGAAACCTGCCTCGTTTTTCAGATTTTGAAGGCTTTCGGAAGCCCGGAGGCCATTTCTGAAATGAGGGGAAAGCTGGAAAAGGGAAAGGGCTACGGCTATGGGCACGCCAAAATGGACCTCATTGCCGAGCACGAAAAAGTCTTCGGTGGGGAGCGGCGGCAAGCCTACGAACACTACCTAAATACCCCCAAAGAACTTTGGGCAAAGATGGAACCGGGCTACCAGCGAGCACGGGGCTACGCGAAAGGTGTGCTGGAAAGGGCTCGGGGGGCATTAGAATTAGCTTCATTTTCTCGTTGATAACTTGGTGCAAATGGTTGAAATTCTGCTAGAGTATCGAGCTTTAGTTGAGGCCTAGAGGTCCCTATGAATAAGTATAAAATCGCTGAATCCATCGTCACGCAACTCCTACAGGATCTTCAGACCCGCATGAACTCCGGCACCAAATGGGACGTGTCCGATGAGAATATTCAGGCGGAAGTCACCGATAAGTGGGAAGACATCATTATCGCTGAGATTGAAAAGTCCGAGAAATAAGACTTACCAGCAATTAGAGTAAGAGCTCACGCAGCGGCCATCAAACTGCTGGTAAGAGCGAACTTTCTTTTCCCCACTACCTGGTATCGCGCAGGTCTCCCGAATTTCCGAATAACAGGCAATCCGACCTGAGGAATTTTTGCAGCGGGAAAGATCCATCGTCCCCGATCGATTCACCACTTCCGTCCGGCAATTGGCGGAAGTAAAGCCTGCGGCCGACTGCATTTTTTGATTCTGAGAAAACTGATAACCTTCGCGATAACGAGTAGCCATACCCGCTCCATACTCCTCCGGGCAAAGCGAGGGCGCGCTGTAATTCGAGTACGTGAACGAAGAGGACTGCCCCTGACGGAGACCTTCTTGATACGCATCATCCCCGTTGCAGAGCTGATACTTCCCATTTTTCCAACCTTCCAAATATCCCTGAAGATAGACGGCAAAGAGCTGCTGGTTGCAATAGTTAGGTAGGCTCGTATTCTTTTGATTACTGCTTCTCGCATCGCTTCGGCCCTGCTCTTGGCCATTTTGAAAAGTGCATTGCGCCTGCACCACTCGATCGCGCTCCTCGGCGAAGGCCTTCTCGTATGTAGTCTTTAGCTCGGGAAACTTCGCAAAACAGGTACGATAATTATCCGGAAGATTCGCCGTCGAGCTTTTCTGCGCATGGCTCCTCGCAGCGCCCTCAATATTGGTCACGCTACAAAACTGCAGAAGCGCTTGGTTATACCCTTCCAAATATTGTTTCACGACGCGCTTTCGGTCCGCTGCAGAACAGGCCCTAAAACGTTCCTCCAGATTAGCAGCGTCTCTTCCCTCGCCGCCGTCCTTCAATCCCTCTTCATTGGCATGGTCCGCCCGACAAAATTTTGCATTTCCTTCTTTGTAGCCCTTTTGAAAGGCCCCCTTTAATTTTCCCAACTTTCCGGCGCACAGATCATATTTTGGGGGGAAGGTCTTTTCAGCACCTGCTTCCCCTTGAGACAATCCCTCGGCCTCGGCCCTGGAATCCTGACAAAATTCCGCAAGGCCGTCTGAAAAACCCTTCTTAAACGCCTTCGCCTGCTCGGATGTCCCGTCGCAGATCTTGTAGTCCTCTTTATTAAAGGAGGTCTTTTCTCCGTTCCCGCCTCTTTGGTGGGCCGTATGCTCGACCTCCTGAGGGTCACAATACCGAAGACGGCCTTGTTGATAGCCGGATTCGAAGCTCTGTTTGAAAATCGGCCGGTGCTCATCCACGCACACATCGCCCTGGCCGTAGAAAATTTCCTTGCCCTGCATCGCAAGCCCAAAGCCCGCTTCGCGTGCCTGGTCCGGCTCGCAGATGCGGGGCACGGAAGTACAGGCGGTGAAGAAAAGAGATCCTAGGGAAAGAAGAAGGTTTTTCATGGGTGACCGCTTATATATCGCCCTCCCTCGAGCCGCAAGAAGAGAGGAGTAAATTCTTATATATCAAATACTTTGACGACCTTGACGAGAATTCCATTGATCGCGTTTTTTGCTCTGCTATAAGGCTCGACCCATGCCTATTTTTCTAAGTATCGTCCTGTCCATCACCCTTTCCATTCCGGCTCATGCCTCAATAAGTGACTGGGTACTCCGATGCGTAACGAGAAAGAGAGCCCCACTTTCAGACGAACGGCTCAGCACTCTTGTGACCCAAGTTTTCAAGGTCGGGGAGTCCGACAAGAGAATCACGATCTTGATTGATATTCCAATGACTGAGGAGAAAACGAAGACTTGGGAAGAAAGAAACGCCTTTGCGCAGCAGTGGGCAAAAGCCTTGAAGAAGCAATTCCCTGATAAGGAGATCCGGCTTGCCGCCTATGCACGGACCGGTGCGAATAATGGAGATCTTCCGGAAACTGTAAAGCTCTGTTCCCTAGACGGAAAAATTCCGGCGGATACAAATGAATTGGACGGCTTGGATTCGATCTCACTTAGGGAATTATTGGGAGCAAGCCAAGTGGTCATTTCACCCACCAAATTCTCGACCACCGCTCCTCTTAAAATATTGGCCAAGGAATTTGGCTTTCGAGGAGTCACGATGCCGAGCTTCACCCTTCCCATGGTGAAAGCGCTGAATGTCGATTTCAATGAAGTCGCAAGAAAGTGTGAGACGGTGCGCGGGCATCTCGCTACTTCGCAGGGCGCGGAAGTCGTGTTCGAGGTAGACGGGAAAATTCACCGCCTACTCGTCGATTTAAGATTTCGAGAAGCCCATGCAAGCTCGGGCCTGAACCCGAAGCCAGGAATGGTAGGGAATCTCCCCTCGGGCGAAACTTACATCGTACCTTACGAGGGAGAAAAACCAGGAATCCCCAGCCTCACGCAGGGAGTGGTACCGGTTCAATTTGGCGAAGAGGTCGTGCTATATCGCATCGAAGCAAACCGCGCCGTCGAGGTAATGACGAATGGCCCCGTTAGCCAGATGGAAAGGCAACGCCTTCTGGATAATCCGGCCTACGGAAATATCGCGGAGCTTGGATTCGGCGTTTTACAGACGATGGGCGTGGCACCCCTTGCCGGAGGGGCGGATGAAAATATTCTTCTCAACGAAAAGATCGGGTTTCACCTAGCATTTGGTAGGAGTGATCATCTAGGGGGGATCGTTACTCCCGCTATGTTCTCCACGCCGGACAAAGTTGTGCACATCGATCGCGTTTATCTTCCGACAATGCAACCGAAGATAAAAATTCGTCGTATCACCCTTCATCGAACCGAAGATGTGGATTTCGAATTGATGAGGGACGGCAACTATACAAATGGTCTCTTTCGCTAGAATCGCCTCACAAACAGACAACTAAACTGACAAATTTTGTCACTTTTTGGGGGATTATCCCCCCTGTGTGCGGGGTTTCAGCTGGCCCCGGGCTTGCTTTTCCTACAGCCCGGAGGAGCTTGGGGCTGGAGTGTGCATGGATAGGGAAGTCTTATTTAAACGGCCGGTAAGGCCGAGAAAAATGGCTCGGCCGCCCTTGGAAGAGTCCGCGAATCGCGATGGACACTGGACACGCGAATTTAGCTCAAGGCTCGAGGTATGGCCTATTGCAGAGCCTTGGGTATCCGATCTCGACTATCACATGATTGCGGCGAAAGGCCGGCGGCGCCTGT
>JAHFAF010000084.1 GCA_023250715.1 Pseudobdellovibrionaceae bacterium
TGCTGCAAAGAATGACGGGCGAGGGACTCATTCCACTTTTCATCCTTTCCCACCAGATGCACGTGGAGAGCACAATCCTTACCTAAAAAGGCTGAGAAATTCACCCTCATCCCCGCGTCCGAAAAATTTACAACTCTCCCAGAACCAACCGAGGAACGCACTTCGATATCCACGCCCTCTGGAATCACCCATCTCTCACTCACCCGCTCAACGCCGATTACCCTGTGATATTCCCTTAGTGTAGATTCCAATACTTCGGGGTTGTTCTCAAAAGGATCAAGCTCGACCACCTTCTGAAGACCCCTGGCATGTTTAAAAGTAATCAGCCTCTCCGTCAGTGTTACGCCTAAATCTCGTACGTCGAGCAATGTATCGGCGGTACTTCTGCCGATGAGTACTTTTCCGGATTCACATGCCTCCTCAAACCGCCTGGCCAAATTCACGCCGTGGCCGATAACCGTCAGATCGATTCTTTTTCCGCTTCCTAAATTTCCCAGAAAAACCCCAGCCGTGTTGATTCCGATGCGCAAAGGAAAAACGGGGACTTCTTGATTGAGTGCCCTACGCATCCACTGGATGTTTTCCCTCTGAATGTGCACTGCGCATCGAACTGCCTGATCCGCATGGTCGACGAGAGGCTTTTCCCCCTCCGTATTCATTCCGAAAAAGCAAAGAAGTCCGTCTCCCAGTGTTTTTTCCACCGTGCCACCGTACTGGTGAACCAGATCTGAAATGCGAGCGATTTGTTCGCGCAAAACATCAAAGGCCGCGCGCGGTGCCTGGCTCTCCACGGTCCTTGTGAAGCCCACAATATCTATGAACATCACACTCAGCACCTGGCCGCTTGGCTGGGTGAGGCGGTTCGCCCGACCGATCCATTTTCTTAACTCCCCCTCTGGCAGCGCTCCCTCCAGACAGGCTCTAAGAATATTCCACTCCGCTTCTCTACGACGGTGCAAAAGAACAAAGGTGATTGTCGCTGAAAAGAAAAAAGATATAAGCGCTGGAAACCAAGGAAGTAGGGCAGAGAAATAGATAAAAGCCGTGGCGCCCGACACCAGAAGAAAAGAAATAAAGGAGATAGAAAGGCCCGCAAAAATCATAGTGGACGAGCTCAAACCGGAAAGCATTCCCACAAGAGCGCCAAAAAGAGCGAAGAGGGCGGGAGAACCCATCGCCGAAAGCCACTGACCTGAAAGAACGGAACTAGCAGCGCTTGCCATCCAAAAGCCAGAGGGTAAAAGTCCGAACGGGCTCTCAAGAAACGTCGTGGACCCCGTGTACATTTCGGGAAGTATGAGAACGATCGCATCCTTCGGGATATTCAGCGGCTCTGGTTTCTTCTCTCCTGCACGTTCCACGAGAAGCCTTAGCGGGAGTGTTCGTCGATAAAAGTGGGCCGGATGGGATAGATTTACGATGGGATACTCCGGGATTCTTCCTCCTTCGGTAACGATACTTCCCGATTCGAAGTGAATTTTCTGGGAGAAAAGCAAGGAGAGGTGTGGAATCGCCTGTTCAGAGCTCAACCTTAAAAAAGGTTCCAAGCGGAGTCCGTCATGGAGAATGTGGCCAAGATTGGAGAATGCATCGACGATCTTCGCGTTAGGTCCGTAGAGAATGCCGGCATGCTCGGGGAGTCCATCGAGCGAGGAAATGGAGTCCCCCTCGGAAAGGTAGTTCAGAAGAGAAAATTCTTTGCGCCCTAATGCCTGAGTGGGACGCTGAGGAATGGGCGAGTTGGAAAGAAACGTTCCAGCTGCCACGGGAAATGGGAGTGCCTTCACTCCACTTACGAACTCACTTGCTTTCTCGAGTCCCCATGGGGTGCTGAAAATGCGATCGAAAACGACAAGACGTGGCTTCACGGGAATCAGAGTTCTCAATACCTGGAGCCATTCGTGAAGCGTAAGATCCTGCTTCTGAGTCGATTGAAGAGTGTTGTCATCAAATGCGAAAATTTGCATTCTGCTATCGAGCATAGGGCTTCGATTCAATCTATGCCGAAGTTCGAACAGGGCTGGCGTAGCAACGCGATCCTCCAGCGCCCTTCCCAGCGGAGTCCAAGACCAAACCCCCGCCACCGTGATAAGAGAAAATGCCGCAGTAGTATAGGCCGTATGAAGGCTCTTTTGCTTCAGGTCAAAGGACTTCGAAAAGAGCGCGCGGATTCGATTGAATTTGCCGAAAATTTCCATTAGGTAGCGCCGCAGCCCTGGACTTCAGGGCACACCCCTTCCCTATGTTTTCGGAAGCTCTTGAAAAAACTTAAGGCTTAAATTGAGCTTCCACATTTCTACAAATAGCTTGCCTTGGAAAATACTTGAAAAACTCCGCACGATTTTCCACGGGAATGGTGTCAGACGCTGCCAGCAATATTTTCTGGACAGCACCCGTGTCATCGCGTCTTAAACTGAAGATTTCTGATTGTGCGGTCTCGAAAATCTCAGTGTCCCGCGATCGCGCCCCGATAAGAATCAGCTGCGCCCAATCCTCGGGTGTCAATTGGTAAGCTCTCATCAGCGTTGCGAAGTAAGCTAATCGTCTCACTTCCATAGGTTGCGATGTGTCCTCAAAAAGAGCTCGGTACCGACCCCGTCCTTCCGGCACTCCATATTCCCTAACAACCCCCAGAAGAGCGAGCAGCTCCTCAGGCTCTTTGGCCTTGTTAAGAGCCTCCACAATTTTTTGATTCATTCCCTCTAAAATATATCCGTAGGCAGTTACCGCATTCGCGGCGTTCGCCCTTGCGGTTGGGGTGGACGCGGAAAGTCGATTGAGCAAATACTGTGCTTGGTATATTTGCATTGTTTTTTCTCTACTGAAGTCAGCGTTCCTGTACGCTAAAAATAAAGTTGCCAAATTCGCCTGGTAGTTTAAGTCCGGAACATTTTTTGAAATTTCCAAGAGCTCCAGAAGCGTATCGTATTTATTAATGGAAGTATGGAAGGCATGAATCGCAAGCCCAGACGCGATCGCAGCAAATGCTTTGGGGTCGGTATGGGCTAACTTTTCGTAGACTGCTTTTACATCGGACGCGGGAGCGGAAATCCCCCAGAGCTCGGGGTACTTTCGAATTTCCGCGGGATCGAGGTCCGTCCTGCCATTCAGCGATTCCTTGACCAATTTGGCGAATAGGGGACGTTGGGTGTCTGGCATTAGTCTGAGGCATTTGAAAATCTCTCTCGTCGGCATATTGCCCGCATTGAAGCTCGTGAAGGTAATGCCCGAATTCGTCGACAAATATTGCCATTCCCCCTCCAGAACTACCATCTTTGGATTCGCCTTATGGACATCAATCCCCGCTGCCACAAGCTTTTCTTTTACATTGGGATCGTACAGATCCAAGGTATATGTGCCTTTAGGGACATGGACCTCCACAAGGGTGTTTTCCTGCTCTTTCTCTGATTTCCGGCCGGTACTCATTGCATATAGAACGGAAGATTCAGGTGCCGTCGCCATCCACAGTCCGCTCGCAGGCCAGTTTTTATAGTAATGAGCCTGTGCCTCATCTGAGTAGGTCCCCATTTTTATCAGATCGTAGGTCGCATCGACGGGATGCCAGCGGTAATAGACAGTGTCCTGAGTTAACGGTTTCGCGAGACTAAAGATGAGATCCGCTTGTTCTTTAGTCGGGTCCGGACCATTGAAACGCGCGTCTTTCGGAGCCGCAAAAAGTGAAGTTAGGAGAATAAGAAATAAAAGACGCATTTTATGCGACTTTTTTGCCGGAGTCCGCGGATCCTCCTGTGGGCGGAACTTTTTTCTGATTGGCAAAAGCCACCACACGACGATCTACGGCTGTCACGCCGGTTTTTTTCACCAAATTATCGCTGGTATCATTCCACAGGAACTCAAGACTGGCCGTGAACTTATTTACCATCGAATAGTAAATGCCTTCAGGATTTAGCATCGCGTTCATCACTTGAACGATCACGGAAAAACAAATTCCAATGATGGAGTTTCCCATGGAAAAAGCCATCTTCAAAAGAAAGGCATCCATCGTAGCCTTTGTCGCTGCGGGATCCCCCACATTTATATTCGATAGACTGGGAAGTGCCCCCATCACGCCGAGAAATGTTCCGAAGATTCCGCAAACAACGAACAGACCAGGAAGAATATTGAGAAGATCGTTGCACATCCCCAGCGGAAACACTCCAAGCACTCTATTAAAAACCGGGTTGGACTCGAATACAAACTTGGAAATTTCCACGAAGCGGGGCGCCTGCCCGTCTTTTCTAAGATATTTTGTCTGGCTCAATGTATCGTTAATCAGACGATTCGCCCCCTCGACAATGAGAAAAAGCCTTTCCGCAAGGGCTGTTACCTGATCAAATCGCCGTCTACGATATTTTCTTTTGAGGTTGTAGAATTCCTCATGAGTTCGATGGAGAATCTTGCGCACAAGCTCATGAAAGGAAGTAATGTTCGGCTCGTAATCGGGATCCGAAAGGCGTTTATGCACTCGCTTTTCAAATTCCGCAGCGAAGGCCCCTTCCCATTTCACGGTGAAGTAAATGAGCAGCCGAAGAAAGATTGCAAATGCAAACACGGCCAACATCATCGGCCTGAGTAAGTCGTCGCCGACATGGACGATGAGGAGTACCCCTTGACTGATGTATTGATTTAGTACGATCCACATGATTGTCCTCACTCCTTGAAGTGAAATTTGATGACCACCTTCTGTGCCTTAGTGCAGTCGTATCGGGTGCAATATTCTTCTCCGGAAAGAGGCTTGTCGCCTTTCGCGCCTTCCGCCTTCAGATAGCCCTGTCCTGTCACCTTCACCAGGGGCAGGAGCTCTTTTCTATAGGGAAATTCCATCTGATCGGGTTTGAAAACGTAATCAAAGATGCTCTTCGCGCGTTGGTAGCTCAAATCCATGTTGTAATCGACGGCTCTTTTGGCTTCCGCACTCAAGTCCCTGGGATTTACGTAGGCGCCTTTAAATGTGGGAGACGCAAAACCTACGATTTCCACGGAAGCGATCTTATCCGCAAGGTTTTTATCCTGAAGAATGCTTTTCGCATAAAGGGGCAAAGCGCGCTCGAGAACTTTGCGCATCCCCTCCTTTAATGACGATTTTCCGGTATCAAAGTACTCTTCTCCGAAATTGATGAGCGCCTCTCCGGTCTTTGGATTGATATTAGCGCTGACCCCACCCTTCGCGAAATTTTCCTGAATGCGACGGGCAAGTTCTTTTCTCTGCTCTTCCCGTTCGCGTAATTCGACGAGCTCTTTTTGCATTCCCTGATTTTCCGAGGAAAGCGAGCGGATTTTCCCCTGATATGCCTGCCCCTGTGCGACTGCCGCTACCTTGCTCTGCTCGAGAGCGCTCGAAAGACCCTGTACTCTGGAATTGTAAGCGTTCTTTTCCGCCTCGACCTTCGAGCGATAGTCCCGCTCGCGCGCAAGCTGTTCTTGTCCACTCAATTTTTCTTTGCTGAGACTTTTTTCGTAGAGACCTCTTGCCTCGGCAAGCTTGGACTCATGATCTTCTCTGAGCTGGCGAAGTGCTTCTTGGTAGCTCTCCCCCTGTGAGGCGATCTGCTCACGAGTCAACTTCAGCTGCTTGGAAAGACCCTTCATCCTTGTGTCGTATTCGGCCTTCTCTTGCTCCACCTTTTCCAGATGCTTTCTCTCCCGAGCAAGCTGTTCCTGCGCGGAGAGCTTTTCCTTCTTCAAACTTTCTTCGAAACGATTCTGCTCCTCGGCCATTCTTGCTTCGTGCTCCGCTTGCTCCCGATGGATAGACTGCTGGAATTCTTCCCTCTCCTTTTCAAGTTTCACCTGAGCGTTTTCGCGCTCCTCTTCCGCGGATTGCAGCTGGCTTTGAGTTTGAGCCAACTGTTTGGATTTTTGCTGGACTAAATTCTGAGTCTGCTTGAGTTCTTCTTCCGCCCTTTGGGATTCGAGTCTTAGAGACGCTACCCTAGTAGCACTTTCCTTTTGCAGTCTTTGAATATTCGCTCGGAGAGCTTCCTTCGCCTTCGTCGATTGGCGCTTGGTCTGATTTAGCCTGTAAACCGAGACTTCCAAGTTCTTTTGAATTTGGGCAATCTCCGCCCGGTTCTGTGCAATTTTCTTTTCCTTGTCCTGGATGGATTTTCTCAAATCAGAGAGGCCCTTATTTTTCTGCTCGATGGTCTTATCGCGCTTGGTGATCTCTTTGCGCGCGATCATGTTTGACTCGATGACACCCTTGATAATCTTCTGATAACGATTCAGGCTTGCTTCTTTTTCATTGGCCTCGGCGGCCTGCTTCATGAGCTTTTCTTTTTCTTCCAGAGCGCCCCTTTCGAGCAGAGTCATTTGAGAAAGAAGATCGTCATACATCTTCGTTTCCGCCGTATTGGCGTTCGCGACGTAATCCTCCTTTAGGACTTCATAGGCACGGACCTGCTCTTTCAGGGCTTCCACTTCCTTCTTTGCCTCGGCAACGCCCTGCCTTTCGAGAACGGAAACAGCGGTCGTATGGAGGGTCGCTACCACGTAGAGGGTTAGAAATAGAATGGAAAGAACGGTGGCTAAATCGCTATAGGAAGTCCAGAAAGTGTCATCATTCTGCTTCCTTCGGATCCGTTCGTAACTCAACATAGCAAGTCAGGCCCGGCTTGAGCGCGCACCCCTTCCCAGAGTTTTCGGCAGTAATTCAAAAAAACTGTAGGAAAAAGTTGGTTAGAAACAGAAGGCGCAGAAATTTTTGCACCGATCGGGAGCGTTTTGTCCCCACTTGGCTCCCCGCGTGAGCCTAATTCCCTTGGCATGATCTCTGCTTTGAGATTTCATCGC
This sequence comes from Pseudobdellovibrionaceae bacterium, assembly GCA_023250715.1. Lineage (GTDB taxonomy): Bacteria > Bdellovibrionota > FAC87 > UBA2466 > UBA2466 > JAHFAF01. The sequence continues at coordinate 6,793 of JAHFAF010000084.1, forward strand.
CTATCGGCAGATCCGAGACTGGTCCGTTTCGCTAGACGAGTCTCAGGAGCGGGGGAAAAATGCAAAAGTCTTCTTTGTTATTCTTAGGAATCTTCTTGGTGAGTGCCTGCAGTCAGCAGTCCTCTCAAAGGATCGGTCAAGCACCACAGTTCGTCGATACAAAGGAAGTTCAAGCCGTAGGAATAGCCCAGAGTAAAGAGGAGAGCGATGCCTGTGCGGCTGAGCTGGGAGAGAAACTCGTGTATGCGAGTGACACGGGCCTTCTTCTCATTTCCGATAGAAATGTTGCCCTCACCCAATGCCGTGTGGAATTTCAGGCGAATAATGAAATCACAGTGCCAAAAGGGCCCGTCATGAGCCGCGCGGGGCAGACCCAGCCGGATCTCTCCACCCTTCTTCGCTTAATCCCCGCCGAAGAGATCGGCGCCCGATCCTTTGTAAAAGCACACCCAACATTTGACGGCCGCGGCATTCGGGTCGGAATTCTGGACACCGGTGTCGAGGTGGATCATGTAATGCTCACAAAAACCTCGGCCGGGGAGCCGAAGGTCGTCGATTTTCAAGATATGTCGGGAGAAGGCCGCGTGACTCTTCTTCCCATTGCAGACACCGAGGGAAAAACATACGACGTTACGGGAATTGCCGCGACGGAAGTACTTTTCGGGATATTCAAGGGAAGCACCCTGAAATACTCGGAAGATCTCGCAGCTAAAGACAATTTCGAAGACGTGGGTGTCGTAAGTTATCTCAATGCCGCTGGAAAAAGAGCGGGAAGGGTCGATACGAATGGAGATAAGTCTTTTGTCGACGAGAAGGAATTGGAAGACTTTGGTGCTGTACATGAATTCACGAAGCTGGGTGCGAAGAAGTCTCTGACCGTTACTTTAGGGATTGCCGCGGATGGAAAAACGGTCAGTCTCTGCTTTGACGATGGTACGCACGGCACGCACGTTGCAGGAATTTCGACCGGATTCGATCCGAACGGCCTCCAGGGCGTTGCCCCCGGAGCTCAGGTCGTCGCCGTGAAGATCGGGGACAATCGTTTGGCCGGTGGCTCCACCACCACGGCCTCGATGCTCCTTGCGATTGACTACGCGGTCAGCGCGAAAGTGCAAGTCATCAATCTGAGCTACGGCATTCGCTCCGGAGGAAACCTAGGAAAAAGCGCTATCGATCAATACGTCGATAAAATCGCTCGTGAAAAGGGAATTCTTTTCAGCATCAGCGCAGGGAATGAAGGACCAGGCCTTCTTACGACCGGAACACCGGCCGGAGCAAACTTGGCCATCACAAACGGCGCTTATGTTTCCAAGGAAACCGCGAAGGAAAATTATGGTTATGCCGCGGTCGAGGATAATAATACCTGGTATTTTTCTTCCGTCGGCCCGCGCCTGGACGGCGGTTTGAAGCCGACACTCCTAGCACCCGGAAGTGCTTTATCTTCTATTCCGCCTTGGGCTGGCGGAGTGGCGAACTATCGCGGAACCTCGATGGCCTCGCCTCAAGTAACTGGCGGGCTTGCGCTTTTATTGAGCGCTGCCGCTCAATCGCAACTCCCGACCGATCGCGCTTCAATCACCCAAGCGGTATACCGTTCGGCAAAAAAACAGCCGAATTTAACTCTCATCGAACAAGGCCATGGATTGATGAGCATTCCCGCGGCGCTGGATAGCTTGAGTGCCAACAAGAATTCTCTTCCCATTGAATTCACTGTGGCAGTCGGAAAAGGATCGGGGATCTACATCCGATCCCGCCAATTGGCCTCGACCCTTTTCAATATCTCGGTCACACCCGTGTTTCCGATGGGAACTGCACAAAGCGCCCAAGACGCAGTAAAGACTTTTCGTCTGGAACCCTCGGCCAACTGGATTCAAACACCACCCACATTGTGGATGACATCCGCCGCGAGAGTTTTCCAAGCTTCACTCGATCCCGCGATTTTGTCTCAACCAGGACTGCACTCCGAAAAGATTGTGGCACGCGATGAAGCGACAGGGGAAGTAGCTTTCGTAATCCCTGTCACCGTGGTGAGCCCTTCCCTTCTCGATGACTCTCACCAACACGTAATGCAAGCCGACACCCCCATCCGAGTCGGCCAAACCTTGCGCTATTTCGTAGATGTGCCAGCCGGTACGACGAGTATCGTGACCTCCTTGGAAAGCGATGGACCTTTTCTCTGGGCGCAGGTTTTGGATGCCGAAGGAAGAAAGGTGGCGGAGCTTCGGGATACGGAGGCCAGCGTTCCCCTCCCTGTACTTCGCGCTCAGGCGAACATCTCGAAGACTGGAGTGTATGAAATCGATATCGTAGCACCGGCAAGTATTGGGCGGCACGCTCGTGCAAAACTTCGTGTAACGGCCCTGAGCCTTGCCGCGAGCAGCCCTCTCGCGAAGCCCGGCAAAGGACTTGAAGTGGAAGTGCAGAATAATTTCGAAGCAGTGAAAGTATTGCCCGAGATTGTACTGGTGTCTCAACGCTTCCGTTCCACGCAAACTCTTAAAGGGGATGGAGTCTCGCTTCCCGTCGTTCTCTCGGAAGAAGATCTGAAAACCTATTCTGCTTTGAAGTTTAACGTGAAGACTTCGAAGGAGTATTACGATCTCATGACAGACTACCCGTTCCGCCTTTTTTCTGAAGAGGGAGAGATGCTCCTCAATGGAGGCCTTGAGTTAGACAGCGATATCGACTTGGACTTGGCTGAGAAGAAGGCCGGCAAATTGGGTCTCGAGATCACGGGGGCCTTTACGAAAGAGGCTCCCGCCGAATGGGGCTTTGAACTCACTGAAATTCGAAAACTTGCACAGGAAAAATCCCTTTTCTCAGGACCTAGAACACTACTCGAGACGGGTGTGAGCACCTCACTACTCATCACTCACGCCTTCGGTTCTCAGGCAGGTCGAGAAGACTGCGTGGAAATTCGACTGAAGGGCGTAAATGGGGAGCTGCTCCAGACCGTCCCCGTCTGCCGCTAACTTCCTTGAAACGAACGGGTTTCAAAGATTATTCGAAGCAGATGACGCCTTCGTGGCCTTTGAAATGGGCGCAACCTTTTACCATGGTCCAGCCGATGCACTTACCCTCGGTGCTGCAAACGCTTTCGCAGTCTTCTCCGCGCTTGCAGGGCTTGCCCGCATCTTTGGTCGGGAGATTACACCCGGCTAGCCGGCCCCGACCCATTTGAGTACCCATCCACTGACCGCCCCTTCGGGAGCATTCTTTCTCGGCCAACTCAACGGACGTGCAATAGGCAATGGCGGAAATTAAGAGAAATGACAGAAGCCTCTTCATGAAGATCAGTTTACTTGATCTTGACGGCAATTTCAGGGGCAGTGGGCGCCCTTAACTCGGTGGGGAGAATCGTATCGATAATTGCGTTCTTTTGAGTCACGGAATCGGCCGCAAAAAAGGCCTCATCAAAAAATAGCGTGTCGTTCTCGATATTGAGAAGAACACCACGTTGCTGGTTCGTCTGGAATAATCGCACACTTCCAGTAGCCACGGCATCGGCATAGTCGTCCGCCCATTCTTCGAGCTTAGGAGACTCTTGGGCTAAACGCTGAAAGGTCGCTATCACCATTTCCCGCTCTTCTACTCCCAAGGGCTTCGCGAAAGTCGCGTGCGGCCAGGATGTCCAAAGAAGAGCAATGAAAAGCACACAAAGTCCTGCCAAGGGCTTGAGCCAGGCCTTGCGGCTCTGAATTTGGGGCGGCTCTATCACATTGAAAAGAAGCATCTTCATCCTCTAGGTCGACCGTCGACCCACCCAGTCAAATAGCAAGGGGAAGACCAAGTGTCGCAGGCTAGAATATGGACAGAAGCCCTCTCCAAAGTGCCGTGTTTCGGCACCGCGGTGTACACAACCTGTGCTAAAATTAAGATTAGTCCCCTTCCGAAAAATCCCATGAAACTCATCCGCCACAAGAATCTCTCGCCGAGATCGCGTCGCATTTTGATGCTCCGGCCTACCGATGAAATGCGGCACCCCTATGAAGCAGCACTGGCTTCTCTGGGGCGCGATATCCAATGGTTTTCCTCTAGCGCGGACCTTCTCTCTTACCCGGCAAACGACGAGCCTGTTTTGGTGGTAGTCGATCTCGATTGCTTGCACCCGCCATTTGAAATGGGCCTCGTGGAATTGAGAAGCAATTTTCCAGGAAGTGAGCTCATCGCGCTCTCAAGCACAGACTCGGCTCAACTTGCCCTGCAATGTATTCGGGCCGGTTTTACGGACTTTCTCTTGAAACCAGTGAGTCCGGAGGAGTTGGGATGGTCTATTAGAAAATGCCTCCAACGCCACGAAGCCTTGAGCCACCTAGATCCGAAGAACGACATTCTACGTGCTATCACCCATATCTCCACCGCAACTACGGCCACACTAGTACGCCTTTCTTGCTTAGAGTTTTTGGCGAAGATTTTGGGGTGTGAAAAAGCGGCTTGGCTTCGCTATTCTCGCCAATCGGGTGGGCCAATGGAAGTGGTATGCAGTCTCCCCAAGAATATTCCCTCCGTAAGCGTCCTGAAACGCCTTCCTCGTCGCGGCGTTTCGAAGGATCCTCATGTCTACAAAACAAAAGGAAAAAACCTTCGAAAAGTAATCCTTCCCTGCGAAAATGTTTCCAATGGAGTTTTAGTCCTCTGGGGAATCCGAAGCCGTGTCGGCCCGCAGCTTCTTTCCGATGCTACTGTGCTCATGCAACACAGCGAAATCAGTCTTTCTAATTTGGAAAAATTCGATCGGATCAAACAGCAGACTTTCGTCGATGATCTTACCGGCCTATACAACTCCCGTTACCTGAAATTCGCCATCACAAATGCGATGTTGAAGTGCAAACAGCCCGGGCAACTATTCTCGGTACTATTTATCGATGTCGATCATTTTAAACAGGTAAACGACGGACACGGCCACCTTGTGGGCAGCGAATTTCTCATCGCCATCGGAAAAACAATAAAGAACGCCGTGAGAAACATCGACCCTGTTTTCCGCTACGGGGGGGATGAATTTGTCGTCATTCTTCAGGACTCCGATCTCAAGGGAGCTCAAGAAATTGGCGAGAGAATTCGAAAGAACATCGAACGACGAGTTTACGTGATTCACGGACAGCGCCTACAAACGACAGTCAGCATCGGAATCGCCACCTACCCGCTTCACGCATCGGATCAAGACACCCTTCTTCGTCTTGCCGATGAAGCAATGTACTCCGCCAAGAAGGACAGCCGAAATGCCGTCCATCTCGCGTACGGTTTACCCAATGAAAAGATAAAGCACGCCGGCTGAAGGATTAAATTGGTGGACGGACAGGTCAATCCAGTCTCACTTGTGTACACAAAGGCTTCGAAAAAAATTAAAAAGACCATCTTTCCTACGGAATAATCCATGGCGCTTCCAAGAGTTTTCAATAAGGGATATTTACCCGTATCTGACGGTCATTCGCTCTACTTCGAGTGTTGGGGAAATCCGAGGGGATTTCCGATTCTATTTGTTCATGGAGGACCTGGCTCTGGATCCAGCTCGCCTCGCTACAAAAAGTGGTTCGAACCCAACAAACATATGGTTATCTTCTACGACCAGAGAGGAGCTGCTCGCAGTCGTCCCTTTGCTAGTGTCATTGCAAATACCACTCCGAAACTTGTTCGAGATATCAATCAACTACTCGATCATCTCAAATTGGATCGCGTACTTTTATTTGGTGGATCGTGGGGCAGTACTTTGGCGCTTACTTATGCTATTCAAAATCCGAATCGAGTATGGGGTATTTTTCTGCGGGCTCTTTTTTTAGGAGATAAAGCAGCGGTCGACCATTACATTCGAGGGGGACTTCGCCACCACTTTCCGGATCGATGGGAACGGTTTCTGAGTTTTGTTCCCCTAGCAAGTCGGAAAGATCCTACTGCCTATTACCTGAAGAAAATGCTATCGAAGAATAGAAACGAACGAAAGAAATTTTGCTTTGAATGGGCGTACTACGAAATGTCGGTGGTTGCGCTGGAAATGCCCGAGAAACTGATCTTAAAGTACCTTAAGGAACTCAACTACAAGTCCCTTTCTACGTTGGAAGCACATTACATGAAGCACAATTGCTTCCTACCCAAAGACTATATTCTCAGAAACGCGAAAAAACTCCAAAGTGTTCCCATTACACTGTTCCACGGTCGATACGATGTGATTTGCCCTCCCAACCAGGCGTGGGAACTAAAGAAGCAGATACCCCATATGAGGCTCACGTACGATATCGGTGGACATATTATTCCGGGGCCTGAAGAAGATCGTAAGTTTCGGAGAGAGATAAACCGACTAGTCGGGGAAATAAAGCGCTAGTGGCGTGACATTCCATTTGATTAAATGAGTTCGAAAGTCGTATTGAATTGAATGGTGGCGATACCTGACTAAAGTCGAACCAATCACCCAGGTCAGAGAATACCCCGTCCAGTGGGTTAGGGCTAGGCCATCTCATCAACGTCATAGTCGGGAAAGAGGATAACGGCAGGATGTACTTTCAGTATCTTGGCCAAGACTAGCGCTCGTTCTCTCCCCATCTGCCTTGTACCACTTTCAAGAGCAGAAATATTGGACTGAGGAATACCCGAAGCGCTTGCCAATTGTTCCTGGGTCATCTCCTGTAGTTCCCGCAACGTTTTAAGCATTTCGCCGGGGTTAATTGAGGTATTCACCCGAGCCCGAACAAAGTCTTTTCTGTTAATTTTTGGACGCATTTACTTCCTCCTGTAATCATGAGGGGTTATTTCCACCACAAAGACCTCAAGAACCCTCTCTTCCACTACGTAGATAACTCGCCACTGCGCTCCTAGCCGTGACGATCTGAAACCATCCCATTTTCCCTTTAAGCCCTCATCATGAAAGCCCTTGACGTGACGAAGACCGGTTGGGCCCTGAAGCTCCACTACGCGTTTCCAGGCTTCATAACGGACAATGACTTCTCTGGGAGTTTTCCTGAGTATTTTTATCACATTTCGCTTTTCAAGTACGCTCCACATACACAAATGAGTATATACTCATTAGGGT
>JAHFAF010000424.1 GCA_023250715.1 Pseudobdellovibrionaceae bacterium
TTCCGCAAGGCTCTCGATGCCCCATCGCCTTACTTGGTCTTCCGGCGCCGCTTTATAGGGATACCAAATGGCCGCGGAAATATCGGAAGTAGTGTAGGGAGAAAACCGCTTCGCCCAGAGACGGACCGAGTGGCCTTTCTCTCTTAGCCGGATGGCTGAGCTCAAGCCGATAACACCTGCTCCTAAAACTAACACAGGGGATAAAGCCATGATTGACTCACTCTACATTAATTCCGTATGGAGTGGGAATGATGCGCTTAACACTTCTTTTGATCCTTGGACTCTTTCTCTCCAACCCCGGATTTGCGACCCCCGACTCGCCTCCTCTTTTTACGAAAGCCCAAGCACGGGAGTTCGTGGGCCGTTGGTTTCCGGCCTGGGTCGGCGGGGCCCAGAGCGTGGAAAAATTAGTGAGCTTCTATGCACCGGATGCCGTCTACGCCGATCCCAACGTCGCTAAGGGAATTAAAGGGACGGCCCAACTGCGCGCCTTTTTCACCCAAATGCTGGGAAATAATCCCAATTGGAAGTTCGAAATCGTCGAGGTCTACCCGACCGAGAAGGGATTCATTCTTAACTGGGTAGCTGAAATCCCTTGGAAAGACACCCTCATCAAAGACTATAAAGGTGTGGATATTTTAGAGTTTAACGAGGACGGCCTGATTACAAAACACGAGGATTATTTCGACCTATCCGTCTTTCGCTGACGCATCGACTCATTGAGTCATTTTATGGTAAACAGAAGCCTCTTAAAGAGGAGGTTTTCGTGACTCGATTTCTTTGGATTTTGTTACCCATTCTGAGTGTGTCCTTAATGGCGGCAGACACCGTGGTCTACCCGCCCTTGAATGAAGAATTAATTCCTGAAAATGAAGCGGCCGAAATTGCGGGGCTTACCAAAGGCACCGAAATGGCCTTTCTCGCCTCTCAAAAGGAAGGCGCGACCGCCACAAGAGACGCCCACGCGAAACACCATGGTTGTGTCCATGCAAAACTCGACGTGCTTCCAGGTCTTAAAGGAGATCTGAAGCAGGGTATTTTTGCTTCCGAACAGTCCTACAAAGCGTGGATCCGCTACTCCAACGGCACAGGTAAGGTGCAGCCCGATTTCATTCCGGATGGCCGCGGAATGGCCGTTAAAGTAGTCGGAGTCGATGGCGATCGAGAAGTGCTCCAGCACGGGGATGAGCTCCACACCCAAGACTTCCTCATGATCAACTTCCCGCAGTTCTTCGTGAAGAACACGCGCGACTACATCGGGTTCGTGAAGGACCAAAAAGCCTTCATGGCGACCCATGAAGAGGAAAGAAAGATCGCGACCGCAATCGGCACTCAAATCGTCACCTCCCCCCTTGAGAATATTTACTTCTCAATGACGCCCATTCTCATGGGCAAGCGGGCGATTAAGTTCCGTGCGATGCCCTGCGTGTGGAAGAACACCATCATTCACAAGGATTTGGACTTAAGGCCGATGATTAAGATTCTCACCTCTTTGAAGTCTCCAGAAGACTTGGCCGCGAAAGCGAAGGATCTTCTTCCTTACGCCGGTTACCTACGCCAGGTGATGAAGACTCAGCTCGAGGAAGGGGACGCGTGCTACCAATTCGCCGTCCAATTCCAAGAGAACAACAAGACGGAGCCTGTAGAGAATCCGATGGTTGAATGGAAGACGGAATTCCACGATGTTGCAAGAATCAGCATCGAGAAGCAGAGCTTCGACTCGAAGGAGCAACACGACTTCTGCGAGAATCTTACGCTCACTCCGTGGCATGCGTTGAAAGCCCACCGCCCCATCGGCGGAATTCAGCGCGCGAGAAAGCCCATCTACGAAGTGATCTCGAGGCTGCGTCACGAGCATAATAAGGTCGAGCAAAAAGAGCCGACGGGCGACGAGCGTTTCTAGTATTCCTTTGTTTGCGGGTGGAATTTTGAACAATTCCACCCGCATTCTTTTCTTCCGGAGGACCCCCTTGAGTCCCCTTTTCGAGGTCGAAAATCTCGCTTACGGCACGCCCCACGGCCGTCTTCTTCAGGAGAACCTCCAGTTCACTTTAAACTCCCGCGAACTCCTTCTCATCACGGGGGGAAATGGTTGTGGAAAATCGACGTTATTAAGAGTTCTTCTAGGGAAAATGTCTCCTCACCGGGGCACTATTCGCCGCGAACTTCCGTTGGAGTCCGTGGCCTATATTCCCCAACTCGAAAATACGGAAGTGCACTTACCTCTCACACTTAGAGATGTCCTTGCTATTTCCCAAAAACATTTGGACTGGGCAAAAGCCCTTTCCTTCGGTCTTTTGAATAAAGAGCATTTGAACCGGGCCTGGAATACGGCCAGTGGTGGAGAAAGGAAGCGCACTCTTTTGACTCGTGCACTTTTGCAGAATCCTGCCATCTTGATTTTGGACGAGCCCTTCAATCACCTCGATGAAAAAAGCAGAGACGCTATGGCTCAAGCCATGGTGAATTTCTTGATTCCCACGGATTCGCCGAGAGCCATCATCATGGTTTCACACCAAGGACTGGGAGCTCGCGAGGAGAAACTCTTCAAAGTCGTCCCCGTCCCCCTCCTCGGCGAAGACAAGGGAGAGGCGACGTGATCGAACTCCTCTACATCTATGCATGGACGATTGTGGCGGGTTGTCTAACTGCCCCGGCCTTAAGTCTTTTGGGAAGTCAGCTTGCGACTACAGACCGTGCCATGCAGACTGTTTGCGTCGGACAAGGGGCGATGGTCGGTGTACTAGTCGGTATTGGAATTCTCCACATCTGGGAAGGAACTTGGATTGGAACTGTGGGCCCTTTCCTCTCGGCTCTTGTCGTTTCAGGGATCACTTTTCTCGTAACGGATCGCCTGGTCGCAAAGCAAATGGCTTCGAAGAACACCACCTTTGCTTTTATTTTCGCGCTTCTTCTGGCGGCAGGCTCGCTTGTCAGCGCTCTTTTCCCCGCACTCGAAAGCCACATGGCCCAAGTCTATTTCGGGGACCTTGCTACGATCACGGTTCGGGATTCTCAATTGCTTAGCGCTCTCGCCCTAGTCTCTCTATCCCTCCTCGTTGGATTCTTGAAATCTCTAACCAACCAGTCTTTCGAATCGGCTGTTTTTGGAGACGCTATCCTCTTCGGCCGAGTCACAAGTTCGCAGCGGGCGACAAAAATTCTGACCTTAGTCGTTCTTTGCTTTTCCGTTCAGTTCGTGGGGTTCCTATTCACGATCGCGATGCTTTTTCTTCCGACTGCTCTGTTGAATTTCCTGAGGACTAAGGGATTGCGCATGCATCTGTGGCTATGTGCTCTGCTCTCTTTGGTCGGCACCGTTGTCGGATTCCTGTTTTCTCTGAAATACACTCGTCTTCCGACAGTTCCAGCCATCGTCGTGGTAATGTTTTTTGGAGGAATCCTTTTACTAATGGGCGAGCGATTGGTTAGTGGCAGTCTATTCGCTTCGAATCGTGAAAATGGCAGAAGTACTCCACCGATTTCTCCTTAGTTTCCTCAAGGAAGCTCAAGACCACTTTTCCTTCGGCACCACTGGCACTATAGCGGACAGAAAAGTTGAGGACGTTTCGACTCGCCTCAACGCCATAATCCATTTCGAATTTTCTCAGCGCGGCTTCGGTGGCCTCGGCAAGCTCGCGCCCGCCCCATCCGACGGAAGAGCCGGCCTGCGGGGCATTTCGGACGAACCCGAGAACAATTCCTAAAGCCAGGAGGAATCTCATGCGGGGGTCTTAACATATTCTGGAGCTACTTTTGAAGAGTTCTTCTATTGGCAGCCGTGGAGCCGGATGCAAGCGTAGAGTTTTCTTGAAGATATCGAATACTGGCCTGCTCCTCCGCCTTATCGGACATAACGGCCGCCACCGTGGGAGAAATGCCTCGTGAAACACTGGCAATCGAGCGGGAAGTGGGAGCCGGCTTCTTTTGCGCAGCTGGAG